>JBIKMD010000671.1:0-3857 GCA_044359465.1 Myxococcota bacterium | reverse complement strand
CCTCAGCGGGGCCACTGGTCCGACGGCGATCATCACCGCGCCTGAGGACATTGGCGACCTCATATTCTTGCTCAGTGTGGGTGGCACTAAAGGGAGGACACGCCCTGATTCGGTGGTCATCAAAGTACGCCCCACGACCGAGAACCTTGGCCCAGAGGGTCAGCTCACCAAAACACAAACGGGTTCACAAACGTTCTCCGTGACGGCCGCCGTCAAAGATCCGGAGAGTGACCCTGTGAGCTGCACATGGTCCACGACTGGAGCAGCCACAGCCACACCGACGAGTGGCATGCAGACAAGCGTCAACGTCACGACTCCGCCGGCCTCCATTCAAGCGCGCTGCTGTGATTCACTCGGAGCGTGCAACGACTTTACGCTGCCGTTGCCTTAACGCTCAACGAGTAACGCCAGCACCCCGGTATACGCAAACACGTGCAGCGCACCGCCAGCGACTGCGATTTCTGCGGAGGTTTCCATCCCAATCCAGGGGAAGGAACCGAGCGCACCGTCGATGTATGAGGTGTCGATGTCCTTCATGCCGTAGAGGGAAGCGCCGCGGCTCGAGCACGAGAAGTAAACGCCGCAAATGATCTTACGCCCAGCGACGCGCGCACTCAGCGCCTGCAGCTCACGTTTCATGTCTTCACGCGCGCTCACCGCATCACGAATGGCGAGCCGCACGCTCGTGCCTTGGGCAATGGGCTCACCAAACACGAGCCCTTGGCGTTCAGCTTCTAGCGCAATGACATGCCGCGAGAGAATCCCGCTGCCCGTATCAACAGCAAACAACACGCTAGACATCGCGCGAGGTAGATCGCCTTTGAGCGGCCCCGGGAGCCTTTCAATGAACGCTTCTAACGCGGGCTTTCCGTTCAGGGTCATCACCACGTTGCCCACAGCTTCTGTCACTTCGAGCGGCGGACCCACAGGCGAACAACCTTGCGCGAGCGTCACCAGGGTGTCGAAATGACCGGAGAGAAACACACCTGACAAGCCGCCGGAAATGGCGCGGGAGTGTTTGGGCGACGACGCGTCCGGGCCCCATTGATACGTACGGCCGAGCCCTTTTTCCGAGGGTGCGCCGCCTACCAGTGGATGCGGCCCATAGCAGCTCGTCAGCGAGCGCAGCAGCGGCTCCAGCGAGCCCACGTAGGAATCTGGCATCAACATCAGCAACTTGCCCGCGCTCGGAACCGATGCGAACGACTGACCAAGACGGCGTCCAATATCGAGCGAATGATGCGTGAGATCCGGCGCCAAAAAAGCATCCGCGGAGAGTCCACCAATCGCAAGCGCGCCAATCGACGGGCCGCCTTCGCTTTCTCCGTCTCTACTCAGCACGCCCGTGGTGCTTCCACCAACGACTGCGGCGCCATCGAACGCGCGCGAGAGCCGTTCGGCAAGGCCTGCAAAAACCGACGCGTGGTGCGGCGTTGCGACGAGCAAGATCACCCGCGGCAACTTGCCGGCTAGCTGGGCCTTGAGTGCGCGTTCGATGGCGGCCTCGGCGACGTCGCTCGCGGCCGCGTCACTCTTCGCCATGGCTGCAAATGCGGCTTGCGTCATGCGCTCACTTGCCCACCCGACTCATCATGGCCTTGGCTTGATTGGCGATGGCTGATGGTAAGTTCTTCGATTTAGCGATGTTCTTCAGATCCGACTGATTCAGCAGCGCCATGAAGCGCATGGCAACACCCACGGGTGTCTTGGGATTCATCACGAGCGCGAGCTTGAGGCTGTAGCTGCGCGTCCACTCACGGTTCTGGCAGATGATACGCAGCACCTCTTCGTTTGCGCTTTTGCTTCCAGCCGCGGTCACGACTTCCTGGTCCGTGATACGGGGGTTTTTGATCGCTGCAACAGCCACGAGCTTGTTCGAATCACGAAGCAGCGTCGTCCGCACTTCTTTATTTCCCTTGAGCGCCACAGCGACCTTCTGCGCGATCGTCATGGTCGAGAGTCGTTTGAGGAATGGGAGCTCTTTTTCCTCCTCTTCTGCTGGCTCATCGGTTGCGACCGCCTCCATTTCGGGCATGTCGTCTGTGACCGCAGGCGGCGCTTCGGCAGCAGGCGCATCGGCACGAAAAGCGGGGTCGAGCAGGTCCTGGGGCACCTCGATGTTCGCAACGGCAGCGATACGTTCGTCGGAGGTGAGGCGCAGCAGCGCTTCGGTGAACTCAGCGACACCATCAAGAATGACGCCCGAGCGTACGAGCTGGTCGAACATGCGGTCGACCGCGGCTTTTGATGCGAGCGGATGCGCTTTGAGGGCAAGCACAAGCGGCGGTGAGCGCAGGATGCGTTCTTCGTTTTGAATGAGCAACGCGACGCTCGGCTCGGCAAGCGAAGGCGTGATGCGCGCCAAGGTGTCATCACTCACGGCACGATTGAGTAGCAAATCTTCGACGAGCGCTGCCCGTTCGACAATACGATCAGCAAGCAGATCCAAAATCACTGACGGCAGATCCGCTTTGACGATTGGCTTTAAGATCGCGTCGGGATGCGCGCGCAGGCTCTTGTCGGCAGCTTCGGCCAATTTCGCATCGTCCGAGCCAGCCAGGACGCACTGCACGAAGACGAGATCTTTAGGCGGAATGGGCACGAGGCCCTTGGCGGCCATCGTACGCATCGCAATGGGCGACGCCGCATCGACGAACTTACGGAGCTGCTCTGGCACTACCTCGCGCGGAACTTCGGGCATATGCCGCCCATACTAGCCAATGATCAGCGCTTAGCTAGGCAATGTTAAGGGAGCCGGTTGCGCCGCCAAATGAGCTGTAAACCCGTGAGGGTGAGCATCTCGTCAACGGTTTCGATGGTCTTCGATTCTTCGGCGACCAGGCCCGCGAGACCACCGGTCGCAACCACACGCGCTTTGTAGCCGAGCTCCACTTGGGTGCGCCGCACGAGCTCATCAATGAGCCCAGCGTAGCCTATGAGGATGCCCGCTTGCATGGCGGCAACCGTGTTCTTCCCAATGACGGACTTTGGTCGCACGAGCTCGATGCGCGGAAGCTTGCTCGCGCGCAGAAACAACGCCTCCATGGAGATACCGATGCCGGGAACAATCGCGCCGCCCAAGTATTCGCCCTTTTGCGACACCACGTCGAGGGTGGTGGCGGTTCCAAGGTCGACCACAATCACCGACTGCTTGGCCCATTCGAAGGCAGCAACGGCATTGACGATGCGATCCGCCCCAACCTCTTTGGGGTTCTCATACAGAATGGACATCCCCGTTTTGACACCTGGACCGACGATTAAGGCTTCAACGCCGCAGTAGTCCGAGCAAACGCGGGCGAATGTCTGCGTCAGAGTGGGGACCACACTGGCGATAATGGCATGACCCAATTGTTTGGGATCCACGCCTTTCGCCCGGAGCAACTCCAGAAAGAGAATACCGTACTCATCGCTGGTTTTTTGCCGCGCGGTCTCGATGCGGAAATGCTGCACCAGCTCGGCCGCGTCAGCCGCCTCGTTGCGGTACACGCCAAACACCGTGTTCGAATTCCCTACATCTATGACAAGTAGCATACCTCGTCTCATACGAAAGTTGACACTGGGTGGGCAAGGAACCAAAACCTAAGCCATGGGTGACGCTTATCTTGAGATTAGACCCGCGTCGGGTCGCAGCTTTTCGTTTCCACTTGATCAACCAGTCATTCGCATTGGCCGCGATCCTTCGGCCGACTTGGTCATCGATGACCCGCTCTTGTCCAAGATTCATGCACGCATCTCGGTCAAGGATGACAAGTGGGTGCTGGTGGATGAAGGCAGCCGGAACGGCACGTTCATCGCCGGCAAACGCGCGGTGGAAAAAAAGGAGCAGTCGCTCAAAAACGGCGACGACATCACGCTCG
>JBIKMD010001055.1:0-2627 GCA_044359465.1 Myxococcota bacterium | reverse complement strand
CGTTTGGGCGCTGTTGTTACCCTTTCGCCTCGTGGGACTTGCGATAGGTGGCGCCTTGGCGCTCGTCTGGGCCGTCGTGTCGCTGCCAGCGCGCCTTCTTGGCTGGCGGCCTCGGCGAGTCGTCTAAAGATCGATGCCGGCGATGAGCGGGTAGGGCGGCACCGCGTCTTCGCGGAACGGACCCACTGCGGCGAGCTGCGGCAGTGTGGCAAACGCCTCTTGTGTTTCTGGCTCGATGGAGCGGCGAACGGCAGCAAAGAGCCCTCCGTGCGTGAGCTTGTGCGCGGAGTGTGTGATCACTGGCAGAAAACCGCGCTTGATCTTGTGTTCGCCCTGCGCGCCGGCCTCAACCAGCTTGAGCCCGCGCTCGATCGCGTGTTGCACGAGCCGGTGGTAACACAGCTCGAAGTGTAAGCCGTCGACCTCTTTCACGGCGCCCCAGTAGCGGCCGTAGATGCCACTCGTGCTCGCGAACGAGAGCGACATGGCGATGATCTCGCCGTGCTCGCGTGCAAGCACGAGCACAACGTTGTCTTGCACCATCTTTGGAGCCAGCTCGAAAAACGCTTCGGTAAGGTAGGGCCGGCCCCACTTGCGACTCGACGTGTTCAAGTAGAGCTGGTTGACGCGCTCCCACACTGCAGGCTCCAGCGCCTCACCGTGATGTAGAGAAATCTCTACACCGGAATCGGTGACCTTCTTGCGCTCTTTGCGCAGGTTCTTGCGTGCGCTCGAATGCATGGCGCCAAGAAAGTCGTCGAAGGTTTTGTAGTTCGCGTTACGAAAATGAAACTGATGGGTAGCTCTACGCGCGTAGCCTTGGGTTTCGAAGAATGCGGCCTCGTCGTCACGGCAAAGGAGGACGTGGATGCCATGCGCTTTGGTTTTTGCACACAGCGCATCGAGCCCAACCACGAGCGCTTCACGGGCATCACCGAGCAGACGGGGTCCTGTTGCGGGCGTAAAGGGAACCGCAACGGTGATCTTGGGATAGTACGCTAGGCCCGCACGTTGTGCTGCCTGCGCCCATGCCCAGTCGAAGACGTACTCTCCGTAGCTGTCCGAGCGTAGATACGACGGCGCGGCCCCCACGAGATCCTGCCCTCGGTAAGCGAGCACATAGTGCGGGTCCCAGCCTGTGCCTATCCCCACGCTTTTCGAACGCTCCATGAGCGAGAGAAATGCATGGGAGAGGAAAGGGTTGTCTTTGCGGTCGAGCGCATCCCACGCTGCGGCGGGAACGCTGTCTATTGAGCTTGCGACTTTGAGACTGAGGTCATTGTGGGTGGCGAGGGACTGCACCGCCCACCCATAACATTTTTGTGAAACCGGGGCGAAGCGCTGCGCGTTTAATGCGAAACAGATGCTGAGCGTCTATAGGAGCGAGTAGGAGACATGCTCACAGTGGCGCTGCACCCGGACACGGCAATCGTAGAGCGACACCGGTCGGGCGACGTCACTGCGTTCGAGGAGCTGGTCCGCCTCTACAAAGACGCCGTGTATGGCTACTTGTACCGCTGCTGTATCCCGGCCGGCGCTCGCGACGACGTGGCGCAAGAGGTGTTCATGCGCATCCATAGGGCCCTACACCGCTTCGAGAAGACACCGGACGGCTCCCTCAAAGCGTGGATTTTCACTATCGTTGCAAATGCCGCGAGAAGTCATTTCCGACATCTTGGCGTGGAGCAGCGCGCGCTGGCGCAGGCGCTCGACGAGGAGAATGGATTCATTCCCACCGCAGGGCATTCGAGCCAGGCCGCGCTCGAGGGCAAAGAGGTCGCCACTTGGCTCGAGGCCGCGCTGCAAAAGTTACCTTTGGCCGAGCGTGAAGCGGTGATGCTCGTGTGCATCGAAGGTGTAGAGCAAGAAGACGCCGCCGCTGCGCTGGAGATTCCGATTAACACGCTGAAGACACATCTGCGTCGCGGTCGTTTGCGACTTGCGGAAGCATTGTCTCGTCGCGGAGCCATCTCTGCACGGGAGGGATCATGACAGCCGAAGACAAATTGAAAGAAGCGTTCATCGCTGGCGGCCGTGAGGCAATTGACGCCGACCCTGAGCTGCGCGCTTTGCTCGCCGCTTCGCCGGAGTTTCAGCGCACGCTGGCGGCCCTTGAAGACGTTGATGCTGCGCTTCCAGATCTCGCTCCTATTCGAATGCCGGCGCCGCTGCTCGACCGCGTGCTCGCGCTCAGCGAACCCAAACCTTCTGTTTGGGCTTGGCTCCACGCGCGTGACTACGCGCTAGGGGCGCTGGCGTTTGCGCTCATCTTGCTTCCATGGACGGCGCTGTTTTTACTGCAGCAGAATCGCCACGAGGAATTTCAAGTGCTCGAAATGCACGACTCGATTGTCACCTTGGACATGGCGGCTATCGAGGAGCGCGCGCTTCCAAAGGCCGCAGGCGCGAGCGAAGTACAGGTTGTGTCGGTTGAGCCTCAAGTGTCGATTTCACTCGAACGAACCCTGCCCAAATACAAACAGACGCTCGCGAGTGCGTTTGCCAAGAAGGAGTGGCCGAACGTGAATCCCTCTGCGCTGGTGAATGCGTTTGCGTACACGCGTGCAAAAGAGGACGTCGAGCTGCAGGTGGAAATTGGGCCTTCACCTTGGAGCTCAGACACACGC
>JBIKMD010000669.1:0-3863 GCA_044359465.1 Myxococcota bacterium | reverse complement strand
AACGATAGAGCTCGTTGATTTTCGTCATCATCGAGCCAAAACGCACGCGTTCGTCTTCTTCACGCGCCAAATCAGGGTGGTAACGCCGTGCCAGCGAGCGATAAGCTGCTTTCAAACGCGCCTGCCGATCGGGACCCTCGAGCACCGGAGACCCGAGCGTCTCTTCGTGCCGGGTGTTCTCCTCCAAATGATGCTCGAGCTCTTTTTGACGCGTTTCTAGAATCTTGGCGGCGCGTTCGAGAATCTTCTTTTTCTTCTTTTTTGAAGCTTTGGGCGCTGCAGGCTCGTCTGCGAGCATGGCTGCGCGGAGCAGCTCAGCCCAACGCTCGAAGTGCCGCACCAAAGACTCGATGCGCCTCAAAACCTTGTGTTCGTCATACAAACGTTCGCGGTAACGCGCTTCGAACTCGCCAAGCTGAAACTGCAGCGTTTCAATTTCGAGGTCCAACGCGGCAATGTCATCTCGGCGCGCGTTTAGCGCTGAGACCAACTCACGCAGACGGTTGCGTTCAGGGATATCGGCGAGGATGAGCCCGTGACTAACAGAGACTTCAATCGACCGATCCGCCATCTTCCTTGCTCCCTAGCACAACGTAGAGACCAGTGCGAACTAGCGGGGTCGTGTAGGAGTAGGTACCCCCTGAATGCACGCACGCGTTTTAATGAACGAGCTTCGCGACGCCTAGAATCTGCTCGGCGAATACCACGTTCTCAGCCTGAGCCGACGCGCGGTTGATGACGAGCACCACGCGCTCCCCGTCTTGGGTGGCAGAGAGCGTGAGCCCGCGCTCGATGTCCGCAGGCTCGCCTGCAATGGTGAGCAACTTGAGTTTCTGACTCTGCGCGGTGATATCCGAAATGGCTTTGACGTTGGGACATACGTAGACCACGTCCAAAGCTTTTTTTTTCGCGTCCTCGGCAAAGCTCTTGCTGTACGCCAAAGAGACGATGTCGATGGGAATGCCCTGCACCCGCACGCCACGGAGCGCACCAAACGCCGCTTCCATGGACGCACAATGCGCTTTGGAAGCAGCGTCTGCTTCTTCATACACCAGCGCGATCACCAGTTGCTCGCCGGCGCGAGCCTTGAGGTTTTTGTCATAGCCGATGCTGCGCGCCATCAGTTGCGCCATTCGCTCAGGAGGCACAGCGCTTAGCGCAGCAAGTAGGACCCAATGCAGCATACTAAAACGAGAACTTCCCTATATCGCCGCGAAGGGCGCTCGCTTGATCGTTGAGAGCGACGATGCTGCGTTCAAGAGACTCAATCGCGTCGCGCTGTTTAGAGCCAGCGAGCGAGATCGCATTGATGGCGGCTCGTACCAGCTCGGCTTGTTTGCTTTGCGTGTTCTGCGCCGCACGCAGAGAGGCCATCACGAGGCGCACGCGGCTCACCGCTTGGGTGATGGTCTGCATCGCTTCACTCTGTGCGGTGGCAGATTGCAGCGCTTCATCAGTCAGCAGCAGCATTTTCTTTCCACCATCTCCAATCACGTTAGCGCCTAGAGCCTGACGCTCACCCGCGTTGCGCAAGGTTGCAAACGTCGCGGCAAGGTCCTCAAGCAGCTTCTTCATGTTAGCCACTTCTTCTAGCTGCGCACGCGTCTCATCCACGATCTTTCGCGCGGCTGCGCTGGACGCCGGCGCCGAGCTGCGAATACGGCTAAACACTTCAGCTGCCTGCGTGCCTCTTTGTACGCCTACGTCCACTCGCACCTGGCTCTTCTGCGTTGCTGCAGCCACTTGCATGGCTTCGCTACGAATCGCGGCAACCGTCGCTTCAATCTGCTTGGTATAAGCCTTGCTTCGATCGGCGAGCTCGCTGACTTCATTGGCGACGACCGTGAACGCGCGGCCATGCTCACCCGCTTGCGATGCCACGATCGAAGCGTTTAGCGCGAGCAGGTTCGTACGCTCTGCGACTTCATCAATGACGCGCAGAAAGTCGCTCACTTCTTGAATTCGCTCGGTGAGACGCACAATCGCTGAGGTCGCTGCCCCCGAAGCTTCGCGAATGTCGTGCAGACTAGACACCGTCTTGTCTATCGTGACGGCGCCGGCCTCGGCCTCGTGCGCCACCGCACCTGACAAGGCATCTGCTTCTTGCGCGGCGTTTTGCACACGCGCCTGCGAACGCTCCAGATTCTCAGTGGCTTTACCGCTGCTCGAAACGAAGCGTTCCGTTGCCGAGATGGCGCGTGAAGTCTCACCGATCGCGTTCACCATACCGCCCAGCTCTTTGGACGAAGCGCGCACGTCACTGCCGAGCGAGAGCAAGCGGCTAGACACGCCTTGCACGAGCTTGTTCACCTCAGTCGATGCGCGTTCCGTACTAGCAACCTCCGTCTCGAGGCCGCGCATTTCGTTCCACACGCGGTCGAGACCGCTCATCATGGTGGCGCTCACAGTGAGCGATTCACGCACCTGTTTGGAGATGGTGTCGGTTCCGTCTTGCACGAGCCTGCCAATCTGGCCGAGCGTTTCACCAAGCCGCTCGTGCTCGTCGAGCGAGGCCTTCATAGCGCTCAGAATGCTGCGCTGCGCGTCCAGCAACTGCGTAAAGCTGGCGCCCAGATCGCCAATCTCATCACGCGACAGCGCTGGCACCTGAAGCCGCAGATCTTTTTCGGCAATGACCCGCGCCGTAAACGCACTCAGTATTTGCGTGGGCCGCACGAGCACCGTACCGAGCACCCAACTGACCGCCGCGCCAATGGCGAGCAAGAGCAAACTGACGATGATGGTAATGGCGCGCAGCTCGGTCATTTCTTCAGCAAGTACACGCTGAGACAGCCCCAGAATGAGGTGACCTTTGCCACCGAGCGTGCCCACAATCGGGCTGGCGACGACGAGCGTATCGCCTTCGATCCACTGCGACGGCTTGTCTGTGAGTTTGGGCCACTTGCGATCTTTGCCAACGTTCCAGGAGGCCAGCGCCGAGCCGTCGCCACGCAGTACCGTTGCAAACCGCGCGTCGGGGTCATCTTTGAGTGCGGTGACGAGCTCGCTCACCGCTAGCTCGTCGTTGAAGCTGAGCGCGCTCGCCGCGGCTTTGGCTAAGGCCGAGGCAACACTGGTGGCTCGCGCGCGCTCCAGGCGCTCCGCCATCTCGGTCATCCGGCTTGGAAAAAACAGGAATACAAAGAGCGTGAACGCGCCAAACAACACGCCGGACCCGAGCATCAGCTTCATGCGCAACGGGAACAAGCGAGGGGAGGCGGCGGGCATTCTACATCTGGTCTACGCTGCCGCGGCGTCTAGCTCAACTTCTGTGCGTGGGCGCCGACTAGCGACCGCTCCGAACTGGAGGGGTGAGCCCACTAGCAAGGTCGTAGGTTGCGCGCGCAACCGTTCCAGTGACGAAACCGCCGCAAGCAGCAATCGTGTCAGGGTGGCGATTGTAACCAGGACCGCACAGACCAAAGGTATCGCGCTCACTCGCTGGAACGGGGCGCGCGTTTGCGACCGTCGGCGCTGAGTAGCCTGAGATAACACCGACACCAAAAAGCGTGAGCAAACGCTCGGGGAAAAAAGCCAATGGGTTCATCATGACCTCCAGCTTCGATATCGGCAGCGCTCGTGACCGTGTGTGTGGAGGAGGCCGCAAATGCCGGCTGGGCAAACGTCAGAGCGCAGTGAACGCCGGCGACCGAGACAAACGGCTGGGCTCCTTTCTCGCTCGCATCGAGGGCGTTATCGGCCATCGGGACCGACGTCGAACGCGACCTTCGAACGCGACCTTCGAACGCGACCTTCGAACGCGACTCCGCTTTGCTTCCGCTCGAACGAAGGCGTTGCTGAGACGGCCTTGGTGGCCTCGCTGCAAGTGCTGCTAGTGCTTTGGCGTGCATCGCCTGTTTGCC
>JBIKMD010000668.1:0-3867 GCA_044359465.1 Myxococcota bacterium | reverse complement strand
GAACGCGTCGTGGTCTGACGATGGGGATTGGGAAGGCACCGGCGAGTGCGAGATCAATCTCGACCAGCCACCGGGACCACCAAAATTGGCGGTGAAGTTTCCAGTCGCAGAGGACGCCAAGGAGAAGTTCGAAAAGTCGCGCACGTTCATGGCAGGTTACATTCCGATCCAGGTCAAGGCAGCGCTCGTCGTCGACGCCGGCATTGGCCTCGAAGCCGGCTTCTCGGACGCCGAAATAGAAGCGCGCTTCGGCATCAAACCTGTCTTCGCCGTAGGCGTCGAAGTGAGTGGCGGTATTGGTGGCGAGGTCGAAGCTGGACCGCTCACCTTTGGCGCTTCGGCGGGTTTACGCGCCGCCATCACGTTGATCGAGCTGGCGCTTCCGTCCGGCTGGAACATGCAGATTGAGCAAGAGACAGACGAAAGCGGCAAAGCGCTGAACCGCTTTTACATCACCGATCGCGCAGATATCTCGCTCGAGATGAGCATTCTGAGCCTAGCCTTCAGCATTTACGCAGAGGTCGAGCTCGGCATTTTCTCAATCGAGTGGGAGTACCTGATTGTCGAGCTCAAGAACCTGACGTTCAAGAAGAGCTTACTCTCTGGACCGAAGCGGGAGTTCGTCCTCGATCTCGAGTGATCGGACGGCAAGGGAACCAACATGCAAAATACACCTAAAAAAGTCTTGGGTCTTGTGGTTGCGGTCCTCGCTGCCGTGGCTGCCTTGCTCATCTGGCGCACGCCAAAGCAGGCTGAGCGCCTTGCAGCGTCTGCGCCAGCGCCAGCGCCAGTGAGCGCAACAACAAAGGCAGCGACGAGCACTGAGCGCATCGCACCACCCATCGTCCTGCGGGATCGCTACGAGCTCGTCTATCACATGACGGTCAAAGAGCGCACAGCGCCTACGGTCATCTCGCTGACGAGCACCGTCGATGTGAGTGAGCCAGCAGATGGCGTGAGCGTCGTCTTGATGTCTGATGTGCGCGTGACTTCGACTGGGCCGCGAGCAGCGGCACTATCCGAAAAAGCGCATCGTGCACCATGGAAGATCCACTACCGTGAAGACGGGGGGATCGCCGAGGTGAGCTTCGCCAGCGAGACGCCGCAGAACGTGCGGGGTGCGCTGCTGCAAATCGCCTCGCTGTGTCAGCTGAAAAACCCAATCTCTGAAAACGCCCCGAGCTGGAGCGCCACCGAACACGATGCCAATGGCGAATTCACCGCGCACTATGCGCGCAAAGGCCCGCACCTCTTTCACAAGACGTTTGGCGCTGCGGAGCAGATGGAGGAGCAAAACATTTACACGGCGACGGGTGACGTGCGCATCGAAACCGGTCGCAGCAAATCGGAAGACGATGCGATCGACGCCGTGATTGCAAAAGTCGCGCAGCGCGTTCGTTTCGCCGAGCAATCGATCGACATCTCCGTCGAGCTCGAGCTGCGGAGGCCGGCAGGTGCCCGCGTTGCGATGAGCGCAGAGCAAGCGGCTAGGTTGCAACAGGAGCTGGCCATGGCCACCCCGTTCGACGCCTCCAAGATCGCCGCGCCATCACAAGCGCAACAGGACAAACAACGCGTTGCAGGCCGGAGCTTTGAACGCATCGTTGAGGACATCACCAAGGCTGACACGATTGGCAACTGGCAATTGCGAAAGAGTTACGGCTTCGATCTGGCAGCGCTCATGCGGCTCGATCCTTCCACGGTCGACCGCACGCTCGCGCAGATCAACTTGGGCGCGGCCGAGCCCGTGCGTCGCACGCTGATCGAATCACTTGCGAACGCGCGCACAGACAAAGGGCAAGTGGCGCTCGCACGGCTCATGCAGGACAAAGCGGTAGACGCAGACGCGGCATCGCAAGCGCGTACGGTGAGCTCCTTCGTCGAGAAGCCCGTTGACGAGCTGCTCGACCAACTAGAGAAAGACAGCGAGGCGGACGACGTGACGGTGCGCCGTCCTGCGCTCTTCGCACTGGCGTCGCTGCTCGGCACCAGGCACGACGATGGTATCAAAGACAAACGGCTCGAAACGTTCGTCGCACGCGGCGCCAAAGTCGTAGCCGATTTCGGCATCGAGCCGATCGAAGCCAAAGTCCTCTTGGCCAGCGTCGACGGCGCATTGCTCCCAGACCTGAAGAATAAGAAAACGTCGGGCAAGCTCACCGACTGGCTGCAGCTGCTTGGCGCAACGCACGCACGCGAGGCGCTCCCACTGCTCGCGGCGGCAAGCCGCCACGCCGACCACATCGTCCGAGCCAAAGCGGTGCTGGCGATCCGCCACATCGAGGGTGCTGAGCCAGCCCTTCTGCTCTCGGACCGTGCGCTCAAAGACCCAACTTATTACGTGCGCAGCCACGCCGTGACGGCACTTGCTGATCTTGGCGAAGCCGCGGGTATCGAAACGGTGAAAACGGTTCTCGCCAGCGATACCGAGGACTCGGTTCGAGCCGAGGCCGCCTTCACGATCGGCCGCTGGAGCGAGATGAATGCAGGGCTCAAAGCCATCTTGCAGAAGCAGCTCGAGAACGAGCGCTCGGATCTGGTGGTCAATGCGATCCTGGACGCCACCGTTCCAGGCCGCGGGTATCTGAACGGAAAGAGCCATCAACTCGTGATGGGGAAAAAGAAATGAACAGCTTTCCGCTTGCACGTTGCGCATTTGCGCTCTCGCTTGCCGCCACCCTTTTTGCATGCGCTCCGCCGGGTCCGGACGCCGGCGCGCTGTGTCTGGAGCAGAAACGCGTTTGCGGTCCGCCAACCAATCCTGGCGCCTCGGAGAATTTCTTCAGCTGCGGAGCGTGTGCACGCGCTGAAGATACCTGCAACGCCGCTGGCCAATGTGAGACTCGCGTCTGCAAGCCGCTCTGCCCCAAAGACGCCGAATGCGGCGACGATGGTTGCGGAGGAACATGCGGCGCCGTTTGTGCGACGGCAAGCCCGGATCGCCCAGCATGCATGAAGAACAAGTGCGTCGCCACCTGCACGCCCGATTGCACGGGCAAAGAGTGTGGCGACAACGGTTGCGGAGGAAGCTGCGGAACATGCGAAGCGGGAACCGAGTGCAAAGCCGACCAGTTTTGCGCGCCTCCTGAATGGACGTTCTGCGCTGGGGCCGCGTATACCGACGCTGCCTCTTGTGATTGCGGCTGCGGCACGAAGGATCCCGACTGCGATCTGGAAGAATCATTTCTTTCGGGCTGCGGCGTTGGTGAGCTGTGCGACCCGAACGGCGCGTGTGCTCCTATCGCGCCTTCTGGATGGACATGCTCTCCAGATGCCTACGGCGATGGCAGAGACTGCAACTGCGAGTGTGGGCTGACTGATCCCGACTGCTCGATTGCGACTGCGGCGGTCTTCGGATGTCAGTATCCCGGCGACGCGTGCACGAACGGTAGCTGCGGTCCCTGTACGCCAAACTGCGGTACCAACAACTGCGGCGGTGACGGCTGCGGCGGGCACTGCGGTCCCACAGGACCCGTGAGCGCCACTGGGCCACTTGCTCCCGATGGCAATGGCGGGTGCCAAAGTTATGGCCTGTGCATAGGAGGTACTTGCACGGATCCTTGTCCTCAGTTCTCGACGGCACTTCTGTGCTGGACGAACGAATGTGGGAACAATGCTTGCGGCGGAACTTGCGGAACTTGTGACACGGTTGGTGGAGAGGTGTGCGACAAGGGCCGCTGCGTCGTTCCCGAAGCGCCCCCAGCTGCAAACTCGTGCCGCAACGTTGGATGCGCGGGGCGGGCGCCGTCCGGATGTTATTGCGACGTTGGTTGCTCGGCTCCGGACCGCAACAATTGCTGCCCAGATCAACCGAACGTGTGTTGTGAGGCCCAGTGCGACAACAAGGAATGTGGTTCCGACGGTTGC
>JBIKMD010000667.1:0-3868 GCA_044359465.1 Myxococcota bacterium | reverse complement strand
TAGTGCTTTGTTTCCTCGGGCCCGTCATCAATGCAGAATTTAGCGGAATTTCTCACAACCACAACATTTGTACTCGCCGAGATCGTGCGCACACGTGCCTACAGGTCGGTTCCAGTACGCGGCGAGCCCCCCTGCGCCTTCCACGCATCATAGGTGGCCGCGATGGAAGGCCCCACGAAGTACACGAGCTGGTGCGCTGGATTGATCCCATGCAGCTTTTGCAGCGCCTCGAAACGCGACTGCGGCGTGTCAGCTAGCAGCAGCAACATGGCCTGCGCTTTGGCAAACTTGGGGTCGCTCTTGAGCGCTTCTTCGAGCTTCAGTTGTCCTGCATCGCGCTGTCCGTAGCGATCGACGAGCGCCACGCCGAGCAGGAACGCGAGTCCCGTACTATCCGGCTTCCGCTTGTTCACTTGGTCCACCATGCGGTCGAAGTTGAGCCAATCCGCACGGAGCCGGTAGTAGTCCGCAGCCACGCGGTACCCGTGATATTCGTCAGGCATCGCCTGCAGAATCTTCTCTGTGAGCTTGGCGCCGCGGGCAATGTGCAGCGGCGCTAGTACCCACATCGCATCGCTGTAGCGTTTGG
The DNA here is from genome assembly GCA_044359465.1 of Myxococcota bacterium. Lineage (GTDB taxonomy): Bacteria > Myxococcota > JADLHZ01 > JADLHZ01 > JADLHZ01 > JADLHZ01. The sequence goes on along the minus strand of JBIKMD010000667.1, from coordinate 3,279 downwards.
CTCGTTGCAGCCGTTCGCTCAACGAGGCCATCAGCGCGCTTTCATCAGCGCCCGTTTGCCCCATGGCCACCCGCGCACGGCGCTGAAGCGATTGCATGGCCACCTCGGTGAATTGCTGCTCGAGCAGCTGCGCCACCATCACCATGGATTCGCCCCAGGCGAGCTCGAGCTGCGCTTCGAGCACCAGGGCCTGCGGGCTCGATTCTTTTTGGGCAAACGCAATCCCGTCGGCAAAGAGGTCGATCTGATCGCGACGTAAAATCTCGAGGACGTCGTCTAGCGACTTGGGCGAGCGCAGCACCTCAATGGGGTTGTCCTTGCGCGCGTTTTCTCTCAGCTCTTCGAACACCCGCGAGGCCTCCGCCTCGGTCATCGGCGAGCCTGAAGCAGCGCAGCGTGAGTCTGCTGGCGGCGCGGTCTTTTTTGCAGTCTTCCCTGGTGTAACGAAGGCCAATAAGGCGAGAAGAAGATACATGGCTCCATCGTACGTGATCGATCGCTGCATGTGCGAGCAAAAGACCTTTGCTGCGCTTGCCTCCCAAGCCGCGAGCGAGCACCTCGACCTCAAAGCGCTCAGCCAGAAAACGGGCTGCGGCACCCATTGCGGCTGGTGCGTGGCCTATTTGCGACGCACGCTCGCCACAGGGCAAACCGTCTTTCACGAGCTTCTACCCAAGGAACAAATCTAGGGCCCTCGTCGATAACCGGGATATGCCCGGAATTTTCACTCGGTTCGCGACATTCATGAGCAACAAAACGCCGCAAGCCGAACCAGCGCCGGTGGCAGCTCCGCAACCGGCTACCGTTAAAAGCAGCGGTTTCATCAACGTAGACACCCTCGCCCCGGCCAGCGAAGCACAGAAACGCTCGCTTGAAGGGCGTATTGCCGCGGCAGCCCTTCGAGAACAGGCTGTTCGTTACGAGCTTCTGGCCAACGATGGCCGCTACAGCAACCCGAATGATAAAGTGGCCATCCGCCATCAGACGGAGTTCGAGCCAAAGCCCCTGATGTGGATCAAGCTCCCGATCGAGACCGAAGCGCAGGCCAACGTCTTTTTTCCGGCGGGTGATGCAGAAGGGGCACGCATCAAAGCGTCTTTGATTCGCGACGTCGTGCAGCCGGACGGAAGCATCAAAAAAATCGCGCACTTACCTATCCATTGGGAAGAAGCAAAGACGCTCCGGAGCAAGTTCCCAAACCTCGAGATCGTCGCCGATGGCGAGATTTTCCGCGGCGCCTCACCGCGCTCATTGTTCATGGCGTTCACCGACAACGCGCGCCCAAAAACCCTTGGCGCCCTCGAAGACTACTCCCTCAAAATGCATCTTTCGCTCGAGACCTATAACCGGCTCGGCGGACTTGGTGGCAACCGCGACCTCGATTTCAAAGACGTCAAAATCGCCAGCATCACCTCACACGTGTGCAAGAAGCTGGCGCCGCAGCTTTCGCGCTACGTGAAGTGGCAAGGTGAAGATGTCACCATGGCAATGAAGCTGAGCAGCGGCGATAAAACGCAGGAGATCGGCATGATCTTCCGAAGGCTCAACGACGAACCGGCCATCCCAGGCTTTGGTTTGTACTCGCCAACGACCGAGCCCCTCCCGCACCTAGCCGGCTCCCCCATTCTTGCGGCACGCTCGCAAAAACCGAGGATCCTCGCCGCTGACGCTATCGAGTTCTATCTGAGACGCCATCCCGGCAAGACCAAAGAGGAAGCGTACGTCGAGCTATTCGTCGATCCGCTGCTCGACATCATCATGTCCATGGCGGCGCAAGGTATGTCGATGGAGCTCCACTCGCAGAACTTTCTCATGTCTTTCGATCCGAAGACGGGCGCCACCAAACACGTCACCATTCGCGATCTGCACGGACTGAACTATGACAGCGAATGGCGCAAGGAGCGGGGCATGACGGATCTCTTCTCGCTCGAGCAGATCAAGGACGCGTTTCCAGACATGCAGCAAGCAGATCTCGACGCGTGGTTCAAACGCGACGGCAAAATCCGCGATCGCTACAAAATGCCGCAGAGCCTCACCTCCACGATCGATTTTTTCTCCAGCATGTTTTGGATGAACTCGCTCGACTCACTATTGCACCATAAGTACTTCGATAACACGCAAATCAATACGGTGGTCGAACGTATCAAAGACCGGGTCGACGATTACGCGAGACAATGGAACGTGGACTTGTCCGTCTTGCCCAAACCCAAGGGAGCCAAAAACTCGTTCTGGGTGGCCGAAGAGGAAGGTGTCCGCGGCAAAATTCTCTTTCGGAGAGCGTCATGAGCTTGAACGAGGCCGCCACCTTCACCTTTTATTGTGCGGACAAACACGCGGCGGTGGAAGGAATCTACGCGCGCTTGATAGCGCGCTCACTCACGCGTGGGCCGCGCGAAACCGAGCGCATTTTCGAGTACTTTCGTTTGTGCGAACCCACGCGGCTACGCCTCGAGCTGCGGGTACCTTACGAGCTGAACGTGGGAACCATCGAACGCACGCGCATGAGTGTAGTCGACCCGCTCGAGTGTTGGTTCGTGACACCTTCTGCGGACCGGAGCGCGCTCCGAGACAGGCTGAACGAAAGCCATTGGCAGTCGAACACGAGTTTGCCAGAGGGGTTTCGTATCGTCATGAAAGAGGGAGAAGCGACCAAGGCCGCAGGAAGCGACGTGGTGTCCGTCATCACGACGGTTGCCAACGCGCGCTACCTTGCCTTCGCGCTCGCAGAAAGCGGCGTCATTGCCGATCTCGGCCCCGCTTACATTTCGTTCTGAGCCGAATGCCAGTATAACAAGGGGCAATGTCAGAAACGCTCGAGTACGACCTGATCGTCATTGGCAGCGGGCCAGGTGGACAAAAAGCAGCCATTTGTGCGGCGAAGCTGGGCAAACGTGTCGCCGTCGTTGATCGCGCAGGCATGGTGGGCGGCGTGTGTGTCAACACCGGCACCATCCCATCAAAAACGCTGAGAGAAGCCGTGCTGCATCTGTCTGGCTTCTACGAGCGCACCCACTACGGCGAATCCTACAAGGTCAAACGCAACATCACCGCGCAAGATCTGCTTGGACGCTGCGCGAGTGTCATCAACACGGAAGTCGAGGTCATCAAGGATCAGCTGCAACGCAACGACGTCGAGCTGTACACAGGAACGGCGCGGTTCATCGATACGCACCACATCGAAATTGATGGAGCGGACGCCTCTCTGTGCCTCCGCGGCGCAGTGATCATCATTGCGGTGGGAACCAAACCAGCACCGGTCGCGATGGTCGAAATCGACAA
>JBIKMD010000666.1:0-3869 GCA_044359465.1 Myxococcota bacterium | reverse complement strand
ACTTGCCGTCGCATACGTTTTCAGCCGGACACACAGTCTGCTTTGGGCCCGTGGCCGCAGCAGGAGCGCTCGGCGTGTTGTTGTTTTGAGAAGTGGAGGCTGGTGGGGTGCAGCTACTGAACAGGCCAAGCAAACAAAGGAGCCAAAGAACTGACGATCTCATGCTGCTCTTTCTTCGCGACGGCCCGGCCCCGTTTTGCGAATTTCGTTGGTCTCACAACTGCACCGTCCGGAAGGCGCCGGCGGCTAAACTAAAATGGTGTAAGCTTGTCAACGACAATGTGCGGCCGTGAAAGACAAATGGCCACGCTACCGTGACAAGGTTGCTGAAAGACTGATTGAAGTCCCTACATTCTTTGAGCTTTCATCAAGAGACACAAAAGTCGGTTGCGAACAGGACTGCAAAAGTACGAACCCGTGCAGCGGGCTTGGTTCTGTCGTAGGGGCGCGCCATGGCGTCATTTTGGTCTCACTACGGCGAGGTCTCTCTGGTTGATTGGTGTGAACCCAATTACCTGTACTCGCCCTACGTCGCGGAGTTTTGGAATACGCTCTCGAGCGCCGTGATTTTCGCTGCCGGCCTACTGGGCCTTTGGTTCGCACGCAAACGTGAGGCGGCGTTCTCCGTTGCTTTTGCGCTGCTTGCCACTGTTGGGCTTGGCTCGATTGCCTTTCACGGAACGCTACTCAAGAGTGCGCAAGCGAGTGACGAGCTGCCGATGATCCTATGCGGGCTGGCCTACGCGTATGTCCTTGCCAACCGGGAAACACGCGCCTCGCGTGCGCTGCTGCTCGCGCTCATTGGGTATGCAGCCATCGTCATGCTGGCCTACTTCTCACTCAAGGCGTACTTCCATTTCTTCCTCGGCGCCTACGGTCTCATCGTCGTGTACCTCAGCGTGGGAAGCTGGCGTGTCGCATTCGTAGAGGATCGCAGACCGATCATGCGGCAACTCTTTTTCGCGTCTGTCGGAGCGTATATCGGTGGCTTCGCTTTGTTGTGGGTCCCGGAACATGTGATTTTGCCGTGTGATCATCCACTGCAACACGCGCAGCTTCACGCCATCTTTCATCTGACGTCCAGCGTGGGAAGTTTCTGCTGGTTGCAGTTGCTCATGCAGCGCAGAACCAGCAGAGGGAGCTGAATGGCTGCACCAACACTTTGTCATTTCGAGATCGCGATGAACCACGTGGACCGCGGCATCGAAAAACTGCTCGCCTTGCGCACGGCGCAGCACCCGTCCGAAACGTCACAGCGGGTTTGGCTCAGACTTCTCGCCTACGTGTGGCGCTATGAAGAACGCTTGGAATTTGGGCCTGGGCTCTCAGATCCTGAACAGCCCGATCTGATTGAAAAAGATCTCACAGGGCAAACCATACAATGGATCCGTGTGGGCAAAGCACGCGCCGCAAAAGTGCAGCGCGCCATCGATCAGAACGCGGACGCACGGGTGAGCGTGTTGTTCGAATCACCAGCGCAGCTCCAAGCGTTTCACGATGACGCGGCGGCGGAGAAGATCACGCGCCTGCAAAAGGCGGAGCTCCGCGCGATCGATCCGGCGTTGCTCGTGGCGCTCGCGCGAGGAGACGAACGCCGCGCGAAAGCAGCCATCACTTTTGTTGGTGAGCACTTCTACATTGAGAAAGACGGCACGAACATGGACGGCGCACTCACGCTTTAGTGAGCATGAAGAAAAAGTGATCGCCCTGACCTTTTTCGCCGTTCACACCACCAAGACCAAGCACACGGCCATCGCGGAGCGGCTTGAGCTCGTCGTAGAGCAAGGTTCCAATAGGGAGGCGCGACACGTCGTAGTAAAGCCGCACCGCTTCCGTCTCACGCCAGCGCGAGCGCGTGGGCTCTGCACGAAAGTGTCCAGCCTGCAGACGAGGGTGAAAGAAATACCAACGCAAGCTTGTGAAATCGATGCCAAAGGGTGTCCACGCGAAAGCGAGCGTATCAAGGGTGCGCGCAAGCAAGGTGCGTGCACCTGGTGACTCGAGCTGTAGCAAATACTCCCCGCGATAGACGCCCTGGGGCAGTGGCAACAAAGGCGAAGACGAATAGAGCGCTTCTAGGTCGTTCAGAGATACGTTCACAGATACGTTCATTGATGCGCTCATTGACACAGAATGTTGCTCACGAGGCTCGTTCCGACGAGGCTCACAGTGTCTTGTGCTAGCGCCCCAGACGGACCAAAACCGCAGCGCGCCGCACCCGTCGTGATGGTTAGAGTGTAAGGCGTTCCCTTGTTTTGCAAGCGTAGCGGCATGAGCATGTCGATCGTGTCAGCAGCCGGCACCGCGAAAGAAATGGAGTTTACCCCATCACCACCCACGACGGTGAGATCTACGCCGCTAGTGCCCGACGTGTTGTCTACATGAAGGAGCACTTCGACCCCGGTTCCTGCCGCCGGGAGGCATTGCAAGAAGCTCGCGGTGGCAGCTGGTTCCGTGCATGCGGCCACCTTCGTTGGATCGCACGCTTGGAACTGAAAGATTGGGACGTCGGTCTTTGGAATGAATAGACCGAGACAAACCCCACCCTCATCCAAGCGGTAGTAGGCTGGCTCAAATGGTGCGGCATCGGCCAGTGGGCCGCCAGTCAAAGCGTTGTTGACTTGAACGTCGAGGCGCCCCGTTTTCGGACAAAAAGGAGCGGGAATGCTTCCGCCATAGGGAAGCCGCGGACAGACCGACGCTCCGGGCAAGGACTGCACGCTTCGCGCAAGGGGCATACGCGTCCCCAAAGACTCCGTTCCGAGTGGCGGATCAAAACCCTCAATGACGTATGAGGACCCCGTCATGGCTGACGTGATTTGAGCGAGCCCCGCAGCGCAGCGACGCGCAGGGCAGCCACGCGAATCGATATACATCGTTCCGGCGGAACTAAAGCCACTGCAGTTGAGAAGGGGAGGACATCCGTCCGTCGTCGACTCGCATCTGACCGATTGGCATGCGCCACCTCTCGACTCGATCTTCACCACGTTCGCGCTATCGCAGCTCTCACCAAAGAGCGTACCAACAGCGCCACCGTTGCCACAGTCTTCGCCGCTCACGCAGCTTAACTCGACACAGCTCGATTGATTCTCTTCGCGCCGTGTCACAACCACCGACCCGGCGCCGCAGCCCGCCGCTGCCGTCCGGGCACTGTGCCCGTCGTTGCACAAGCGTTCCTGCAATTTCGCAACGCAGCGTTGTTTGAAACACTTGGGATTGGACGCACTCACTTCGGAGGAGGTGGACACCTCATAGGTCGCTGCCGCTCCGCCAATGTCAGGACACTCGGTGACATCATTTGGACAGTTCAAACTAGAAGGTAATTCACACGACACGCCGGGCGAAACGCCTCGTTGGCGCACTCCTTCAGCAGTGTAGTGTTGTAGACATCCACTTGCCGTCACGCGTCGCAGATCCGCGCTGATTCGCACGCCCTGCTCCGTGATCGCGATTTGGGTCTCCATCGAAGATGACTGTTCGAAGTCGCTTCCAGGCAAGGAGGTCTCGAAGCGCGCAAGCTGCGTGAGTCGATCGAGTTTGAGCAGCGCACCGAACTCGAAATTGCTCGTTTCGCCAAGGCCAATGATCTCGAGCTCGTCGAGAGAGCTCGTCACGGCCATGCCCCACTGTGCCTTGCTCGCAAAGGGTGTCACGTTACTGCACTCGCCTTCTTGCGACTCGAGCGTGACGTTCATTGAGAAAACACCAGCGATCGTTGAATCAAAATCGCAAAGTTTGGAGAGCTCGAAATCACACGAGCCGTCGCACGAGGCGAACACACTTGCGAGCATCACTGGTGGGAAAAACGACATTCTCGCAGCATTCGCCCCAATTGTAATGTTCGCTGGAAACACCTCAGACGTGGTCTC
>JBIKMD010000665.1:0-3878 GCA_044359465.1 Myxococcota bacterium | reverse complement strand
CTGCTCGCCGCCGCGCGGGCAATTGAGCTGGATATCCATCGTTCAGCGCAGAGCAACGCCCCAGCCACCATCGCGTTCGCCGAACGCATTGAAGAACGCGTCAAAGGCCTGGAAGACGAGCTACGCAACACCAAACACACAACCCCAGAGGAGACAGCGCAGCTACGTGATGCTCGAGACATCCTAGATCGCACGTGCGCGCGGGTGTCGGACTGGGAGGCGCGCGTTGGCAACAGCTCGCGTAAAGCGCGTCTCGACTTTGAACCCGACATTGGCGCCACGTTTGTGCCATCTGCGGCCAAAGCAATTGAACTAGCTAATCGTGAGGGCCGTCCGATCAACTGGGGTTGGAACGGCACACTCATGACCACGGCGCCTGGTTCGCATGTGCTCGACGCTGAGATTCAACTCAACCAGCGTCGACCCATGACCGAAGCGTTCGGCTTCTTGCAGGGCACGATTGGCGCGCACAGCAGCCGAGCCAATGCGATTGTCCAACGCAGCGAGACCTCAGTCGCGAACGCACGCGAGTTGGCCATGAGTCGCGCTGCCTCTCCGCAGCAGAGCGTACGGCCAAACCGCGAGATGCTGGCAGATCTTCGCAGCGCGGTTGACGCCGGAGCTTATCCCTCTCTCACCGCTGCTGGCGTCGCGACGCTGCGTCATCCGGCCGAGATTTGCGGGTTTCTGCTGCATCTTCTTGCAAATCCACCATCGCCGTCGTGGACCACCACCGCGCTTGAGAACTTGCGCCGCTTTGCCACCGAGGGCCACGTGCGCCATGGCAGCAGAGACATGTGGTTGACCGAGCTCGCGCGTTTCAGTTGACCGACTTGGGAACGCGGCAGTCATGGAATCACTCATGGAGGAAACCCACTCATCTCTGCCTGCGTGTGAGCCAATCTCCTTCACCGTCGTAAAACGGCTTCACTTCTTTGACGCCCGCGCCATGCATGGTCCACTCGCTCGTCGTGGCGGCATTGAGTCGCTTCGTCCCATACCGCGCGCGAAACAACCGGACGCTTTAGCAGTGCCTCGCGTTGTGCTGCCGACAGCAGAGGTCCGCCGAGCATCGTCTCACAATCGAGTTTGGGCTCTCACGTGGCTTGAAACACGGTGTGTGGTGAGCACGAGCTACTGCGGAGAGCTAGCCCGATGCGGCGTTGCGGAGATGTTCTTGTAGATAGTGCAGTTGCCTGAGTGCCTCGGAATGCTCGAACTCACCAATCTCCGCTAGCCAAGCGAGCGCCTGATCCTTGTCTGAGGTGCGAAAGGGTTTGACGACAGTGGGTGCGCGCGACAGCCAGCCCAGAGCGGTCATTGCGCCTCGTACCATGCTCGACTCGGTACAAAATGCCACGCGCTTCACGATGCTGAGCGCGCGCCCCTGCGGTTCAGCCGCGAGCTGCGCCCGCTGCGCAGCGTTAGGGGCCTCGACCGGGCTATAGGTCAGTACGACGCACGCCGGCGAAAGTGCGTTCAACCACGCTGGCGTAGCCTCGGCGACGACCTTCACGTAGCCCGACCAGTCTTCCACCGCGACTGGTCGCGGACCTGTCACGTTGATAATGAGTTGCCCGGTTTGCACCGCGCACATCGAGGGCGAAAAGTAGGGTTTTAACAACGACTGCCTCCGACACTTCCTACCGCGGCATAGCCGTGCGCTGAAGCAATGCGTCGATAACGTGACTAGCGCGTCATGGCTCGTCAACGATAGCTCCGGAGGAAGCACCTATTCGTCAGTCGCTGCTGCGAACTGGTGACGAGACCGTTTTCAAAGCGCAAGCAATCTTGAGCGATGGCCGGGCGAAGGATGTAGCGAAGCGACGTCCATCTGATGCGCTGCCATTGCCGGATTCGGTGTTCGCGACAGCTTCACAACCTGAAAACGTACAGGCCGCGGAGACACTACTTTGCTTTCTTCCTACTCGTGACTTTGGCAGCGATTTCTTGAGGATTGTGCACCTTGCCTTTCGGTGCCACTTTTCGTGCTTCAGCGAAACGATTGAGACTCTCTTGATCGGTAGACAGTTGCACAAACGCGTTCAGAGAAACTCTTGGCGGCGCGAAAGAGTATGAGTCACAGCGCAGCGAGCCTTCGGAATATCCTGTTTCGATATCGATTTCTTCTGGTTTGGCCGCCAACTGTTTCAGCAAAAATTCTTGAGCGTCGGCATTAGGCGCGACGAACGGTTTGGCGATCGCAAACGCGCGTGCGAGCAAGTGATCGTCCAACTCTTTCATGCCTGCGCGAGCCGCCTTCACTGCTTCGAACGCATGTGCCGCTGGACTTTGCCCTAACGGGTCTCGACGCAAGATCTTTTGTGCACGTTGAGGACTATCATGCACAACCCGCTGAATATCTGCGATGTTCTTCACCGCCGCGTTGGTGCGCAACACGTACTCACAGATGTCTTCAAGTTCTTGACCGGACAATTCATCGCGCGATTTTTTCACACTCTCAGGCACGTCCGGGAGGCGTGGAGAGTTAAACACGACGTCGTTTACTCCCAGAGCCCACTGGCGATGCGCTTCTTGTTCTTGCCCGCGGCCTACCTTCCAAATGGACACCTTCGGTTCAAGAAAGGCCTCGTCTCTGAGGACAGCACGCAGAGCATCATTAATCGGCAGACCCCTTCGCAAGCATATCTTAAGGTCTCGAAGCTCAACATCGCTGCGTTGGTGCGGTGTGCCCGCTGCGCTTTTCTCTGCGCGTAACTGAGATAACCCTTCCTCGAACACCTTATTGTCGGCACCACGGCGAAATAGTCCAGATCCGATCGGAAGCTTCACCTCACCCATGAGAGACCCTATGGCTAAATCCGTCATTAACGCGGAGCGGCCGGGAAGCTCTTTAGCTGCTGGATCCTTGTTCTCTCGAGCGCGAGCAATTATCAGCGCGCTGGGACGGACGTAGTTTCGGAGATTTTCAAGATCGAGCGTTTTGCCGTTAGGCAACTCACGATCGTATCCACACAAACGAACAAGGTTGTTAATCACCTCCGCGTAGTGTCTGCCGTCAATGGATCGAGGAACGGTGTTTTGGTACGAATCAACGGTCGCTCTTGCCGCGAACTCGAGTTTCTTTTCAGCATTTGCAAGCCAGGCATTTTTCGCTTGAGCAACCAGGGCGTCTGTCGGTTCTACAGGTAATCCTTGACTGACAGCGAAGCGCTGCAATTGCAGAACGTCTGCTTCGAAACCCGAGTAGCCTGTGTAGTTCGGCTGCGCGATTTGACTCATGAACGAGCGCTTGACGTCTTCGTACTTGGCCCGAGCAGCCCGCGTCGACTTGCCAACTTCATGCTCCCCGCTCACCGATTCCATCTGGATGCCGCGCGGTGCACTTGTCGCAATTTTTGTAGCCATTCATCACCTCGAATTCATTGTCGTTTCAGGTTCGTGCTTGTTCGATCCCTCCGTTCGCAAAGCAGGCCATTTGGCGTCTTCGAATTGGAAGGCAGTCATCGTCATCTCGAGCCTTTTTCGAACTCTCAGATGGCGCCAGAAAGCACGAATCCCAAGCAGTCCCAGCACAATTGTCGGTATTCGACGCATTGCGGACGGCGCCAAGCTGGTCGCAACTTCAAAGCGTGGCTCTCGGATCCGAGCGCACCGGCCAATGCTGATCTTGACGACACGGGGCAGTGGTTCTCGACCAGCTGTAAGCGGCGCCCGTGCGATGCGACTGACTACCAATACGCCAACCTAGTAGGCGTACGTTCGGGACCGAAGAGTACGCTTTTTCGCCGTCCAACATGGAGACAACACCTTCCAAACTGAGGTGTGGACCGACAGTTCTATGGCATGCCACATCGCTCGATATGGATGGCAAAGACGCAGGCGCCCGCTCTCTGCCACACGCGATTCGCTCGTTT
>JBIKMD010000664.1:0-3886 GCA_044359465.1 Myxococcota bacterium | reverse complement strand
ACAGTACGAGATCCGCGTTCGACCTAACGAGACGATCACGAAGATTGTCAAGCCCGCGACAAAATAGGACTCAGGATGGATAGAGACAAAACACCAGCGATCAGCGTGGAAGGACCGCGCCACGTCGACACACGCTTTGCGGTGCCCGCGCTACGTTGTGTGCAATCGCCGGACCTGAGCGTCAGCGACCGATCACTCAGCTTCATGAGCACGCTCTGTGTCGGTCGTGACGACGATCCGAGCGTCACGCACGTGCTCGCCGACGGGCTGTTGTCGCGAAAGCATGTTCGTATCACGCGCAAGCACGATGCTGTGATCGCGGAGGATCTCAGCAGCACGAACGGCACCTACGTCAATGGCGTGCGTATTTCCGAGGTGAAGCTGCGTCCCGGCGACGTCGTTCGCCTTGGCGATTCCATCTTTCTCTTTGAGATTGTCGACAAACGAGCCCCCGCACCGCCTCCGGTTGGAGCAGATGAGCTTGCGAGCCGCGTCCCTGCCATGCATGCGCTCGAACGCGACATGATCCGTGTGGCAGCGTCTACCGTCCCCGTGCTCGTGCTCGGCGAGACGGGCAGTGGCAAGGACGTGCTCTGTCGCCGCATTCACGCGAGAAGCAAGCGCGCGGGTGCGTTCGTCGCGGTCAATTGCGGCGCCGTGAGCAGCGAGCTCGCGGAGGCGTATTTCTTTGGACATAAACGCGGCGCATTCACCGGTGCGCAGCAGGATGCCGCAGGTGTATTCGTCTCTGCAGATGAAGGCACCGTGTTCTTGGACGAGCTCGGCGAGTTGCCGTACGAGTTGCAAGCCAAGATCTTACGCGTGCTCGATAGCAATGAAGTGGTGCCGGTTGGCGCGACGCATCCTGTGAAAGTCGCGTTTCGGCTGATCGCGGCGACCAACGTTGATTTGGTGGCCCGAGTGCAAGCGAATGAATTTCGCCGTGACCTTTATGCACGCGTCGGCGGCATGGTGCTGCGCGTGCCACCGCTGCGCGAGCGCAAAGCGGACATCCTGCCGCTCTTGCGTTGGTTCTGGCCGCGGCCAAGACCATGTCAGCTGTCCGCGGGCTTTGTTGAAAAATTGCTCTTGCACGATTGGTCGATGAACGTTCGCGAGCTCAGAGCGCTCGTCAATCGCCTCTTGCTGCATGAAACGGATGCGTTCGATGTGCACCACTTCGACCTCGACCCCATGCCCCAAACGGTAGCGATCGATGCGAACGAACCCACTGCAGCGCAACTGCCTCCACGAGACCGACTGCTCGGGTTGCTTCGAGATCACAGAGGCAATGTCGCGCAGGTGGCCAAACGTCTTGGGGTGGACCGCAAACAGATTTATCGCTGGATGCGAAAGCACGACATCAGCGCTAGCGAACGCGCAGGCAAGTGACCACGACGTCGATCATGGAATCGACCGAGTACTCACAGCCGAAGCCCACCGGTTTGGCCGGTGTCGAGACGAATGGATCGTCTGCAGCGCCTGCCTGCAGCGTCGCTTCTTGGCCCGCCATAATGTTGCCAAAACCGATGCAACCAAAGGCATTGTGCACTGCGCTCGTCGCATTGCACATGCGAACGATTTCCCCTGCGCTGACCGCTCCGCAGCTGCCGCTGAGGACCCGATAATTCGCTGGGCAGGCCACGAACGCAGCGTTGTCTTGAGTCGTGAAACCGTTAGACAAATAGCGCTTGTACACAATGGGCAACTGCAGGGACGTAGCCGCATCGCTGAAGTCAGCAGCCCCAATCACCTTCAGCGCTAACGCACCCGAGGCCTTGACTGCCGGGCTGCCACCACTGGCGGTGCCGTAGACACCTGCGCCTGTGGCGTCATCGCCCTGAGAATCGCCGCGCACACCGACAGCCCCTGTATTTTTGCTAGAAATGCCGAAGACACCAACACCACTCTCATTGGCCACGACCAAGCCTGCGATTGGATTGGTTCCGTACCAGCCCGAGCCAAAGTGAGTATGGTCGCTGCGCGAACAAGTGGGCGCCGAGCCGTTGCCCGCGGTGCTACAAACACCGTTGGCACCAGGCGCACCAGCAGGTCCCTGAGCTCCAGGCACACCAGCGGGTCCTTGAGCACCAGGCGGGCCTTGAACGCCGGGTTCGCCGCGCAGAACTCCAAAATCGGCGCTGGCAGTGCCTTCGAGAGAGCTCACTTGCACCGTCAGCTTTCCATCTGGACTGGCTGCAATGGCTGCTGCGATTGCCGGTGTCAGCACAACGCTTAGCTCGCTGGCTTCGGCCTTGGCGATCAGCAACTCGCCCAGGTCATCGAGCGCGCGCGTGGCGAGGCGAACGACGGTCACTTTGTCGAGGTTGGCACCGCGAATCCGGAGCTTGCCACTGTTTGGGATGCGCCCGTCGTGTCCTTCGATCGCGGCAATGACCGGCGCGTGCGAGGCAGAGGCTTGGGGAGGATCCGCCTGCCACTGGCCGCTGCATGTGCCGGCGATCTCGCATGGGTTCGCGCAGGTGTTGTTGGCGCAGACGTATCCGCCACGGCAATCGCTGGTTTGGGAGCAATGAACGCTGACGGTTGACGGTTCCGAACAGTCAAGCAAGCCCAGGGCGAGCGCGACCACAACAAGCAGACGGAGAAATAGGAATCGGGTTTCTGTTCTTTCCACGTGCACCTCTGGCGCACCAAGAGTGCAGCGACCGTGCCAGCGTCAGCTGCGCGTAGATGAATGGAGGGCGCCTGTTTCGCTGTGCCTGCCACGTGGCAGCCTCGTTAGTGCCACGGTTGAGCGCCGCCCAAGACAACACCAGTGCGACCGGGAAAAAGGCGAGCTATAATCAGTAGAATGTCTGTTCGAGCGCTGCTTGGCCTATTCGTGCTTTGCTTCATGCCAGGGTGTTTGTTTTGGGGCGCGGTCTATCAGGCGCCTACCGACGAAGTGAGCGGGATCACCGGCGACACCGGCGAGACGGGGGCGAGCGGCGAGACGGGCGCTAGCGGCGAGACGGGCGCTAGCGGCGAGACGGGGGCGAGCGGCAATAGCGGCGCGAGCGGCCCAACCGAGACATGCCTCGACCTGATCACGAACCAAGATGAAAGCGACGTGGATTGCGGCGGCACCTGCCCACCCTGTGGGCTTGGCAGCACTTGCACGCAAGCAACGCACTGCCAAAGCGGATACTGTGAGGTGGGCTCGTGTGAGGTGCTCGATACCGCAGCGGGGTCGAGCGGCGCCGACTCACCGCGACTTTTTTTCACGGATCTCGTCAGCGGCCCCAACGTTTCAGGCCAAGACGGCGGCGGCGTATTCGTGACCTTGTTTGGAGAGGGCTTTGGCGCTCAAGACGCGAGCTCGAGCGTTGTGCTCGGCGGAGCGCCAGTGCTGCGGATCGTTTCTTGGAGCGCTAACCAGATGTCGAATGCGAGCATTGCACGTGGGCTCGATACGATTGTCGTCCAACTCGGTGCGGCCAATACCACTGGTCATTTCGTTGTTCGTACTCAGGGCAAACGCAGCAACGGACTTCCTTTCACGGTGCGTGCAGGACGCATCTTCTTCTTAGCCAAAGGCGGCACCAACGTGGTCGAGAATGGGAGCTTTGACGCGCCCTACAAGACGCTCTCGTCCGTGCGGCCGGTGGTGCTAGCCGGTGACACCGTTTACGTTCGCGGCGGAACTTATGATGTGGATGACGAGGTCCAGCGGGGCGGGGCCTTTCGGCCTAGTGTTTGGACATTTTCTCGCACCGCAGGTCCGCAGCAAGTTGCCGATGGAACAATGGCCGCGCCCATCGCTTACGTAGGTTATCCCGGAAATCCGCCGACTTTGGGGCCTATGGCCGAAGACGCCGCGCGAGACGTCATCAGCTTCGATCCGAGTGCTCCACCAAGCTCGTACGTCTTTGCGAATATGAAA
>JBIKMD010000662.1:0-3889 GCA_044359465.1 Myxococcota bacterium | reverse complement strand
TCCAAGATGACGGGTCGCACGCAAGTGGCGTTTCTGGGGCATCGCCGGAGCAGGTCTCTGCATGGAACGAAATCTTGACCGAGCAAGACGCTGCTTATCGCATTGCCGACTATGATGCGGCCACGGGACGCTTCGTCATCAAGGTCGATGGCGCGCATCCCAGTGTTTCGAAAGCACCATTTTCGAAGAGCCCCGGGCAGAAAGCCGCGCTACGCACGCGTCTGAACAACGGACGTTCGGTGGTGGTCACCGCCGACGAGCAAGCGATGATAGAGAACCTTCGCAGCGGCGTGTCACCGTTCGGTGGTGACACCAAAGTGTCTCGTCGTCAGAGCGAATCGGCTGGTAAAACGCTCAGTGCCGGCGTTCCGGGGCCCGTCTCCAAGCAACGTACGATCGTTGCTGGTCAGCCGCTCTATCCCGCTGAAGCGCGCGCTGGTGCTTTGCTCGTTGCAAAAGACGACGCAGCTGAATTGGTTCTGCAGCTTGCCGGTGAGCAGCACGCAAATCAGGCGAGCGCCGTCCAAGGCGGGCTGGCGAGCGCAGGGGGCGAGGCGGTTATCCGCTACGCTTGTTGCGCTGGTATCAAGCTGCGCAGCGATGCAACGCATGACGCCCCGTCTGTGCGCCTTTTGGCGCCGGGTGAGCTCGTTTGGATCGTCGACATTTGGCCAAAAACGCAGCTGGCAACCCTCAAAGCTACGCTCACCAGCTGCCTTGCAAACCAAAGCTGCGGCGACATCGTCAGCGAGATCGCCAAGCTTTCGAGTGTGACTTACTTCGCTGAAATCGTGACACCAAAAACCGGCGAGGTCGGTTATGTACCGCTGGCTGCCCTACTCAAACGCGCGCCAACCGTCAGTGAGAGCTCATTCTCGCTCGAGCTAGGATTCGACCAAGTCTCTAACGCATTCGCCACGGCTTTAGAACCCATCGTCTCACCCGAGCTCTGCGAAGGCACTAAGCCTGCGCTCCAGCTTGCTGGGAATGGAAGTGACAAGATTTACGATCGCAACGCGGGGGGCAGCGTCAGTTGTCTCAGTGCAATCGCGTGTGACGGCAAGCCGACGTGGCGCCTCGAGAGCTGTGTCAACGATGGTGATACGAACGACGACAACGCCGTTTCTGGGTGTGCGTGCTTGTCGCAAGCAAGCGACTGCGATTTACCGGCGGACACACAAAGCTGCGCGCAGAACGATATGAAGCGTTGTGTGCGCAACCCCTGTCCCTACAAGGGGACCTGCGAAAGCTGCCGCGCTTGGTACGACCTGACGGGCCAGAACCTCAGTGGCAACGTATCGACCCAGAGTCTCGTCGATAGCTGCGTTCAAGATCTGATGAACCAAGATGGAAACGATGGAGACCTTCCCGCAGTCTGTTACGGCGAGCAGGCAAATTGTGTTGCCTACTGCGAAGAGCGGCTTCAGCTCTGGCGGTCGTCTGAGTGTCACTACTACGTTGGCCCCGCTGATACGAAGGTGTTCGAGAATCCGCGTGACTACCGTTGCGGCGAGTACCCCATTGGAACCACACACCCTGACTATCGGTGGACCAAAAACGTGAGCGCCAACAAGAAGCGCATCGCGTCTTTCGAGCTCTTTGACGAGTCTCACGACATCGAAATGACGAGGCTCGAGGGGCAACGTGCGAGTGACTACGACGTTTTCGATCTCAGTACGCAGGCCGTGCGCAACGTTCATGCCCCCAAAGCGGTTTCGCGGGAGAACTTTTGGGTCGGACTGCTTCCTTATCAGGGAAAACTCTACGGCCATGTGTGTGCCAAAATTCCTGGCACGACGATCTTGGGACCCAAAGTCGATTACGAGTTCTTCAATACGCCGTATTGGTTGATCGATAAAATCGATTGGGGTTCGGCTAGCGTTGACCGTGTCGACCTGTGTTTGCTTGCGCGGCTTTCTGTGGACAACGGTCTCGCTCCTACCGTCGACTTTCTCGACGTGACGCAATTTGAGCTCGTTGGTTTCAACGTCGATGACATCAACGTTGACGTCAGCGGATTTTATGCCGGCTTTGTGGCCGCGGCTGGTCTCGTGGGTTCGGTTGTTCCCATCATTGGCCCCATTCTTGGACCCCTGTTGTCTGGTGCGCTCATCGCAGCGCTAGGGGTTTTCGAAGCGATAGAGTCCGTCCTTGACGACACAGACAACGATGAATGGCTGTTCAACTTCCTGCCGAATGCCTTCAAAGCGGAGCTTGAACAGCAGGCCTTGACCGAGCTGAACGACCTCAGCCGAGACGCGCTGATGAACGTGCAACCAAACGTCAAGACCAGAGTTCAGCAGCTGTGCGGCGCCCTCGACCCGATGGTGACGTCGAGGCACGCGTACTATTGGTTCTACAAGTTCGCCAAAGCGCAGTGTGCGTTAGGGACGGATTACACGCTGACGCCCTTCGTTGCCGAACCGTCTTCGTTGGAGCAAGGCTGCTTTGGGCTCACCCACTACTGGACGCCAGCAGACGCTGGCACCGATAAGTGGTGGCAAGCTTACGCCGGTCAAGAATGGTATTTCCCTTTCTTTCATAACGCTGGGTGTCGTTTGTCGGCGAAAGTCGAAACGCAAATGGATGCAGCGATCTGGCCGGTCGCGCGATGCGCCGCTGCTGCTACCAACTCCGTTATCAATGGCGTTTCGCAGAAGAGTCTGTTCGGCACAATGAATGAGGCTTGTTCGGATCTTGGGTACTCCGCTCTGCTCGCGCTCTACGGCGATGGCAGCGACTTGCTCCGTTTCTTTCCAGAAGCCAATCCACCTCTCGCCGGTCAGTAATTCGTTTGCTCGCTGTGGTCCTTCTCTGGCGCCATGACGGCAGCGCTTAGAGCAAGCCCGGCGTCAGCTCCACGAACTCAGTAGGCGGAATTTCTGCGCCGGCGGAGTAGTAGTACAGCGCGGGATCACGCGGGATGGAGGTGCACGCGCCGCTCTCCTCCTCCCAGTAGATGGCGCCGAGGTGTTCGACCGTCGAGTAGATAGTGAAGGTTACACGGTCGGCCGAGAGGACGGCTATTGCCGTGGTGTTATGGGAAATAATCGCAGCGGCGTTGTGGGCATTGGGGTTGATTGTTGTGGAATAGCGCGTCATGCCCGGCGCAAGCGACGAGACCTCAGCTAGCTTTGTGCACCCTGCGTCTTCGTACACTTGGTAAGAACGGGTAGCTAGAGACGGTAGGCATCGTAGTTTTCCATCAGTCGCCTGAGCGAGCGAACAGTCCTCGTTTCGAACCGAATCCCAAAACAAAGGCGCCTCAGATACCGTAAGAGGAGCCATTGCCCCATCGGAGCCGCGAATCACGCGTGGTTTCAATCGGCTTCCGTTGTGCAGTTGTTGAGCCGCAACCGCTGGCGTGGTGGCGTTCCCATTTGGAGTCGCGGCAGTTGTTGGTACATTCCCGGGAGCGTTCGCTTCCGTTCCCACTGGCTGAGCACCACACGATCCGAGCAAAATGACGACTGACAGAAGCGGAATGACTCGCATGGCGCCCGCCTACAACATGCGCGCGCGAGTTTGTGACCCCAATAGTCGAACACGAGGGATCGTCACTCGCGAACGCGCCGATGGACGCGAGCGCCTGTCGCAATTTCACACTTGCCGGGTTGCGCTGGGGCGTTGTTAGCAGCGCCATGGGCATCCTCGACCTGTTCAAGAAGAAGCAGCAGCCACCGTTCAACACGAAAATCGTATCGTTCAACGTGGCGGACGGTGTGGGGCGCCTCGAGCGTGATATGAAGTTTGGTCGCTCGAGCTGCCGCGACTTTCAGCCCGCCCCGGGTCTCACCGTCACTGTGACCGCGCTCGCGCCTCATCCACTCGGCGGGGAGCGCGCGACGCATCTCACACTCGTCAGCACGCAGCAGGAAGCGCTCGAGGC
>JBIKMD010000661.1:0-3891 GCA_044359465.1 Myxococcota bacterium | reverse complement strand
CGTCCGAATAGCTCCCGGGCTCACGTTGGCTGAAGCACTAGGCAACAGTCGCCAAGCGATAGCTGACTTTCGAGCCTGCGGAAAGGAACGTATCAGCTCTTAGGAGCAGAGTCAGTGCGCGGCGCACTTGCCGCGTCATGCGCTGGTCCTGCCGCTGGGCGCGGACCTTGCGGATTTGGATTCGGACCACGCGGGCCTGGCCCTGGACCACCTGGGCGTTGTCCTTGAGGACCACCGGGGCGTTGGCCGCCTGGGCCGCCAGGTCCGCCAGCACGCTGACCACCAGGTCCACCGGGACCACGGCCTCCTGGGCCACCAGGGCCTCGGCCGCCTGGACCACCGGGACCACGCGGGCCGCCTGGACCACGCGGGCCACCTGGGCCGCGGTTATCACGGTTGCCGCCAGGGCCTCCGGGACCACGGCCGCCGCCGGGACCACGTGGGCCACGCGGACCGCGGTTTTCACCCTCTGGACCCGCTGGGCCACCGACATTCTGCACTTCTGGGCCGCGCGGACCGCCGCGGCGTGGGCCACCACGACCTCCGCGATCGCCACCTTTACCGGTCGACGCGAGGCGGCTCTTACGATCCGCGGCAAGCGCGTCCATCGAGAAACCACCGCGCAGCGAGCTTTCATCGACGTTCTTTTTGGGAGCGCCGGAGCCAGGTTTGCCACCGTTGCCACCTGGGCGACGGCCTTTGCCACCTTTGCGCGCACCGCGGTCATCACCGCCAGCTTGTTGGACCATGTCCGCAACAAACGCGAACTCACCATGGACTTTGGCGTTGGTTGGCGCTTCGCCGGCTTTGAACACGCGAACGAGCCGAATCCGCGCCGCTTGGCGGCCGAACAGCTCAACAGCGTCAGCCAAACGCGCCAGGCGGTCGCCCTCGACCTTCATCGCTTCTGTCAGCGACTTCTCGAGCGCCGCGCGGTACGCTGTGTGCGCATCACCCGTCGCTGGCGTAGCTGCTTCTGCGGTCGGGGCAGCGGCTTCTTCCGTCGCGCCTTCGCCGCCTGCTTCAGCGGCTTCGCCTTCTTCTGCAGCTTCGCCTTCCGCTGGCGCTGCCTCAGCAACCGGAGCCGCGGCGGGCGCTGATTTTTCAGCTTTAACCGGGGCTGGAGCCGTCAGATGCGACGTCGCTTTCGTCGCGTTTTGTAATAAAAGACCGTGAAATTCCGTCACCTGCTTCATAGTGCGCGCCGCGCTAGCACAGGACTTTCGCTATGGCGAGTGCTCGTTGACACGCTTCCTTGACACCGCGCTGCGACACGGCCATCACGCACCAGCGCACGTGGAAAAAAAAGCCCTCATCATCGTCATGGCCGCCGCGGTAGGCTTAGGACTGCTCGCCCTCGGGCTGCATCAGTACCCCCGCAAAGACGAACAAGGCTTCGTCCGCGACGATTCCGCACTCATTGCAAACGATGACATGGGTCTCACCCACGCCTACAAGACGCTGCGTGAATCTGGGCGGCGCGTCGCCTTTTCTCTGAAGGCGGACGAGCCTGCCGCGGCCTACTCCTGGTGGATTGTCAGGCCCACGATCGTTTGGTTTACGGCCGAGCATGCGCAGCAAGTGCGGATGTTCGTGGAGAACGGCGGCGTCGCTGTGCTCGCACCAGAAGAAACCGTGATTCAATTGGGAGCGGCAGAAACCCACGCGGAGCTCGAGGCTTTTTTCAAAGTGCTGGACCTGGATCTGCAAATCGTCGCCTTCGATCCACCAGATGAAGAGAGCGACGAAAACGAAGACGCACTTCCCGACGAGGGGGTACCCGCTAGTATCACCCTCCCCGTCTCAGGAAGCGGCGAACGCTTTTTGTCGCTCGACGAGATTCAAACGAGCTGGGGCAACTACTTCGACGGAGAGAGCCTGCTGAAAGCGGAGATTCGTGTGCACACTGATGGCTTTCCTTTGGTGGCAGAGTTCACACTAGGAAAAGGCCGTTTGGTGCTCGTCGCCGAGAGCACGTACTTCGAAAACGAGTTCCTCGACCGTTCGCAGAACCGTTCGTTGCTGCTGGCGCTTGCCGACGCCTACGGCAGCAGTGGCATCGTCATGCATCACCCCTCGGATGACGCTGACCAAAGATAAAGCGAGGCTCCGCCGCCGCGCAGCTCCATAGATCCTGTCCGAGTGATCTTCGCAATCTCGTCGAAACCGATGGCGCCGGGCGTCATATCCGCAGCCTCGTCTACGTGCCGTGGTTTACGCCACACGAGCCGTCCGAGACCGCGCCAATCATCACCCGCACTCGCCGCCAAATCGAGCACGTCCACACGCGCGTCGTCCGCGTGAAAAACAAAACCAACATGCCCGGCATGTGGCCCGAACAAGCGAGACAGCAGAGGATGCCCGGCAAAACCAATGAGCACCACGTCGTCTTCGATGCGCACGCCCGGATGCTGTTGCTGGCGCTCCACGCGGCCAAGGCGAACATGCAAGTCGAAAGAAAGCTCTGCCGGCACCTCGAGAGAGAAGTGCGCGAACATGTGTTCGCCTAAATACAACATGCGCGATCGAGGGAAGCGCCGCTCGTAGCTTGCGATCACGTCATGCGCGCGCATGTTCCGATCACAATGCAGCACGACGAGCCCCTCTTCCGCAGCTCTGCCCCACAAGCGATTACCGGTCGCCTCGAAACACGCAATCGCTTTGCCGCTGGTGACGAGCGACTGGCGTAAGGGACCCAAACGATTGACGTAATAAATCACACGCGCGCCCGACGACTGCTGTGCTTCGCTCACATCACCAGAGCTCTCGATCGGCATGTCCAACTCGCCGCGCATATCGCGCAAGTCTCGAAACAGCTGGCGACGATCAACGGCAAACCCCCGCTCTGACAGCCGCTCGCGCAAATCATCAAGGGTCACGCCGCGGGTCCCACTTTGAGCGATCAGCTCGTACGACGTGATAATGCGTTTCAGCCGCATCATATGCTTTGCACCATGAGCCGAAGGTCACCGAGTGAAAAGGCATCACCCGTGCGCAGGTGCTTCAGGCGCAGCGGCCCCAGCTTGTCGTGCCACAACCCTTGCGTGCTCGCAGTGTCGGCCAGGTAGTACCCGCCGCGCATCACGAACAGGACCGCATGGCGCCGAGAAAGCGAGTGAGGCAAAGGTGCGTGCTCGGTGGGACCATCACAAGCGTCATCACGGCCAATCAGGAAGGTCTTTGCGTTCACCACCTGAGTCACGGAGAAGCGCGTCTCAGCCGAACGCCTTTTTAGGAGCGCTTGCCACGCTTTGGGATCGAGCGTCTTCGTCAACAAACGCTTCTCACTGACTGGGGAATCGAAATGGAGCACCGCCGAGCGCGGTGGGTACGAGACTTCTGCGGCATCATCGTGGAGCGCCTCTTCGAGCCAATCGAGCCCCTGCTCGCGCCATGGTGTTTGCAGCACGAGACACGCGACAGGTCCCACTTTGAGAACCGCCGGGAGCCGGTGGCGAAGCGTCCGCCCGTTGGCACGCTGGCCAAGTAGTGGCACCGCGTGAATGTGCGCCGTATCCATGAGCGATTGAACGAGCAGCAGCGCTTTGGAAGACAGCCCACGCACGGGTGCGCTCAGGTCGCAGGAATCGGCGCTACCAACGGTGAGACTGTCGGCGCCAAAACGCAGCGCACTCGAACGCCGCCAAGAGACCAACCGACCACTGCGTGTCACTAGACCACACACAAGACCTGGACGATCCGTACCGCGTGCTTCTGACGCTAACGCACGCGCAGCCTCCGCTAGCGTAGAAAAAGCGCGAGCAGGATCAACGAAGTAGTTCGTCACCGCACGTACGTCGGTCCGCGGCGTGGCGGCGACGACGCCGTGCCGGGCGAGCTTGGGAACAAAGGTCAGCTCGAGTTCAGTTGCGTGCATACACGGAGTCTATA
>JBIKMD010000016.1:0-13300 GCA_044359465.1 Myxococcota bacterium | reverse complement strand
AATGAGCTGAAGTGAGATAGCGAATGCTTCGAAGTTCATGTGTGAGGTTCCTTGTTGATTTGCGGTCATGCCCGTTACAGGCGCAGGCAGCGTGACAACGCCGCTGAGGTGACCACGCGCTCATTCAGGCGCTCACGCGCTGCGTGCGCCGCTGGGGCGTGACCGCAAAGCGATAAGGGACCGATCATGGTGCCTGCGCGCGAATCAACTTTGAGAATTGTGAGCAGAGAAAGGCAGTCGACGAACACACTAAAGGCTGCGGCGAAACTCCACAAACCAAGAAAAGTTTACAAGGCGAGAAGAACGAGAAGAAAAAACTGAATGGACCTGCCTTTTCTCTTCCCGACTTCCCATCTTCGACTGTGATGATTCTGCCGATTTTTCGAATTTCGCAGCCGCCTTTAACTAAACCGGGGCGAAGTAACGTGCGTCCAGATGCGCGCGGAAGTATTTGGCAGACAGCGGTTCGCCCGTTGCCTCGCGCACCAGAGCGTCCGTACCCACCGAGCTCGCTTTGCTCCACACGCGTGCTCCGAGCCAAGCATTGAGCGCAGTGAGCGAGCCTTGGGCAATGTCGCGGCGCAGTGTGGGCATCTCGCGTGCCGCAGCAGCAAACAACTGCGCCGCGAGCAACGCGCCGAGCGTATAAGACGGAAAGTACCCAAAGGCGCCAGAAGGCCAGTGCACGTCTTGCATACAACCGTCTTTGTAATTGTCCTTCGTCGAGAGGCCGAACCACGCCTGCATACGCGCATCCCAGGCCTCGGGCAAATCCGCGACGCTCAACGTGCCTTCCATGAGCGCTTTTTCCAACTCGTAGCGCAGAATCACGTGCCCCGGGTACGTCACTTCATCCGCATCGACTCGAATGAAACCCGGCTGCACGCGGGTCATCAGTGCAAACAAGTTCGCGGCAGAGAAGGCACCAGCGTCTTCTTGCACCGACGCAGGAAACGCACGGCGAATCAAAGGCTCCGCGAACTCGAAGAACTCGAGGGATCGACACACCTGCATTTCTTGTAGCAAACTCTGACTCTCGTGCACGGCCATGCTGCGCGCTTGGCCAACAGGCTGCTCGATCCAAGCAGACGGCAGACCTTGTTCGTATTTGGCGTGCCCTGTCTCATGGAGCACACCCATCATGGCACTTTGAAAATCTCGCTCATCGTAGCGTGTCGTAATACGCACATCACTCGGCACGCCGCCGCAGAACGGATGGTGGCTCACATCGAGGCGCCCGTGTTTCATGTCGAAGCCAGTGGCGGCCATGAGCTCGAGCCCGAGCTTACGCTGCGCTTCGACGGGGAATGGCGGCACAGGCTTTCGTGCAGACTGCGCTTTGGTTTTCTCACTCGCACGCGCAATGTAATCTGGGAGAAACGCCTTGAGCTCTCCGAAGACGCGATCAATGTCCGCGGACCGCATGCCGGTCTCGTACCCATCGACCATCGCATCGTAAGGGCCAAGCCCTAACTTAGCGCCAATCGCCTGCGCCACTTGCCGCTTGAGCGACACGACTTCTTCAAGCAACGGCCGGTAGGTCTTCCAATCATTCTGGGCACGCAGCTTGCGCCAAGCTTGTTCGGATTTGGAATCAGCGACCGACGCTGCTTCGACCAGGTCACTTGGTACCGCGGTCTCGCGCTGCCATTGCCTTTGCGCCTCTCTTACGTTCGCACTTTGCCAAGCATCGAGCTTGCCTGCGCGTGCCTCCTCCGCAGCCGTAGAAAGCCACTCGCCAAGCGCAGGGTTCGTGCCAAGGTCGTGCATCATGACCCGCAGCGTTGCGAGCGCTTCGCCGCGTTTATCGCCTCCCCCTTCGGGCATCATGACGGCCTCGTCCCAACCCACAATCGCTGCCACGTGGTTCAAGTGACCGAGCTTGCGGTAGTGTGCGTGTACTTTTTGGTAGGTCATGGTGAACGCATAATCCATTTTTGGCCGAGAGCGAACCCGCAGGCTTAGAGCCGGTCATTTCGCTCGGCATGTGTGCTGCTCAATGTACTGCAGCCACTGTTCCACCAGCGTTAGAAGCGCAGTCGTTGGCAGCGACACGTCGGTCACAACGTCGTCTGGCGGCGGCTGTGCAAACAGCTTGGCGATGGTGGTGTTTTTGTCTTTGCTATTCGCGTAGACGGCATAGTTGTCACCATATTGGCCACTCAGCGGACGTCCATTACCAGCCATGATCTCTGCAAGGCGTTGCCTAAACGCGATGACGCCGGGCTGATCACTCAGCTCGAAGCACAAAAAATCGGCGACCAGAGCTTGGTGTGGGTCCGTGGGAATCTCCAAGTTGTGTTGGAAATGAGGCGACAGGTCTTTGGTTTTGAATGTCAGCACGAACGGTTTCATAGCGTCTCCATGAGCGGGAATGCCGACGCCACATCACCGGCGTCTTTGACGTAGAATTGAATCGAAATACCTTCTTTGGATTCGCCGATGAACTTGCCACGCTTCACGCTCGCGTTGGAATACGCTTCTTCAATCGCGCGGAGCACGTCAGCCTCGGTGTAGTGTTTTGGAAAAAAGGTGGAGGCTTTCTCTTTGGCAGCCCATTGACCACTCTTTGTGTCCAAGATCTCGACGCGGCCGCGGTAAATGCCTTTGCTGTTTGGAGGCGTCTCGGTTCCGCGCACAATGCGCGCATTGTCGGTCGCGCGTTCCAAGTGGAAGCCTTTGGCAACACGCAGCTTCTTCCACTTGCCGTTCACCTTCGCCGAGCTCGTCACCACCTCGCCTTGGGCAATGTGCTTCATGTCTACAGAGCGCGGCCGCTTCTGTTCGATGACCTCAGCCAGGTGAAGCGTGAGTGCAGTGACTGCGGCCTCTTGCGTCGCCAGCGTCGTGGCTTCTGTGGCGAGAGCGAGGGCGCCGTGGGCATCGAGCGTGAGGAGCGGTAGTGTATGGGCACTTGTCGCGGTGGTTCCAGCCGCTCTGCCGCCAAGCAGGAATAGACCAACGTTCATGGCTACTCCCCCGAGCGCATCGGCTTGCTCCGCTGGTGGCAACGCAGCAAAACGCTCGACGAACGCCGGCGAGGACACAATCAGCTTCGCGATGTTCGGAAGGACCGGTCCTAGCGTGTCAACGGGATGTTGAAGGGCGTTCGCCATGCCCTCGAACATTTGATCCACGCTGCGCCCTGCGCCCACTGCAGCACGTAACAACAGTCTGTCGTCGAGCGGCTTCACCTCCGTCACGACACGCTCGCCCTCGAGCACGACGCCCGCGTGGAGCGTGTAGGTACGGCCTACATGCACGCGTTCGTCTTCGCATTTTGCGACGGCGTCGCCGGTCGCGAGGCTTGCAAAATAGCCGTCTGGCCGCAGCAAGACCGTGCTCGCTAGCGCCTGCGTACGCGCAGCGAGATCCGAGGCAGCGCACGAAGCGTCGTTACTGATGATCGGCCCAAGCAGACGCCACGCCGCCTCGCGTGACGCGAGGGAGCGCAAGGTGGGTTTGTTTGCAATGATTTCAGAGAGCCAGGTCTGCGCGATAGCCTTGTCCACTGTGCTTGGAACGCGAGGCGCACTGACGCCGGCACGTTCGAGTAGCGTCGTGAAAGACGTTGCGTCTGGCGGAGCCGTCTCTGCAAGACGCGCAGCAGCCAAAAGAAACGGTTTTAGCTGCGCTGCGAGCGCCGGAAGACTGGTGGTTCCTAGCGTGTGCTGCGTCTTGTCTCCGTAAGGCGACGCGCTTCGCACCAACGCACTGAGCTGCGCGAGTGCATGTTGACGATCACCGGGAAGCACGGCGATCAACGCACTCGACAAGGCATGTTGGACCTGTGCCAGAGCGGCGCGGGCAACGTTTGCCTCCTGTGCACTGAGAGGCAAAGACGCAACCGCAATGGTGTCAGCGTGTGCGGCAAGCACTGACGAGACCCGTGCTTCAACCGCGGCGACTTCACGCTTTTCTCGTTCTAGTGCTGCGCCTTTTGCCGCGGCGCTCACGCTGGGAGGCGCGTCTCTTGCGTGGCTTTGTAGTCGCGGCAGCACCGCTGCGAGCGGAGGTTTCTCCTCTGGTGTTTTGGTTTTGATCACGACCGGCAAAGGCACGCGTACGGCTTTGGTCACTTTCATGCCGTGGACTTACCCTCGGGCGTGCAACGCCGGCGGGAGTAAGATGGGTGTGTCCCAAAATCGGACAGTGACCTGCACTGCTGTTCGGGTGACGCGCGACTCAACGTGCCGTGGGTGCGAGAAAAGGGATTCTGCGAAATTCAAAACAGGCGTTTGCTCATTCAAATACAAGCTATCGCCACCAACATCTGCCCTTCTCTTCTGCCGAGCTTGGAGCAAAACGCTCACCAAAAACGCCTAGCCGCAATCGAAGAAACACCGCGTGGTCGTAGCGCGTTTCACTCACGTTACGAAGTGGCGAAACCAGGCTGCGCTGAGTGCGCCCTCAAGCGAGGCTGCCCTTCCCCTCCACTCGGATCTGGTACCTCCGCGACTTGCCTAGACGTCTTCGTTTCGGGTGGTCGCGGGGTGGCCGGCGAACAACACCTGCGCTGAGCCAAGCTGGCTATTTTGACGTCGGCGTTATTTCAGCCTCGTCTATTATTCATCCTGTGTTAATATAGCCACATGCGTTATCTGCAGGAGCTCATCGCAAAGGACCTCGAACGCAAGATGGTATTTCTTGGTGGTCCACGCCAGTGCGGCAAGACGACGCTCGCTGAGGCACTGCTCGGTGGACAGACGAGCGCGTACTTCAATTGGGACGATGATGTGCAGCGTCGTTCCTTACTAGCTCGTGAGTGGTCCGAGGAGGCTGAGCTACTTGTCTTCGACGAGCTACACAAATTTCCACGTTGGAAGAATTGGATCAAAGGCATCTATGACACGCAGAAAAAACATCACCGCTTCCTCGTGACCGGTAGCGCGCGGCTGGATGTGTATCGCCGCGGTGGTGATTCTCTCCTTGGCCGCTATCACTATTGGCGCTTGCACCCTTTTGCGCTGGATGAGCGGCCCAAAGGGATGAGTGAAGCCGAGGCATTCAAACGCCTACTTTCCGTCGGCGGTTTTCCCGAGCCCTTCCTCGATGGTGATGAAACCGTTGCCCGCCGTTGGCGACGTGAACGCATTGACCGTGTTTTGAAAGACGACGTTCGCGATTTGGAATCGGTCAAAGATATCACCACGCTTTCGCTCTTCGTCGATTCACTACGCGCGCGCGTGGGCGGGCTCGTCGTGCTGGCAAACATTGCGAACGATCTACAAGTTGCGCCGGGCACGCTCAAGCGCTGGCTCGAAGTGCTCGAGCGGATGTACTTGGTGTTCGTCGTGGCACCACTTCACAAGGGCGTGCCACGCGCGATTCAGAAACCGCCCAAGGTCTACTTCTTCGACACTGGCGATATCTTAGGGGACGAAGGAGCGCGCTTTGAAAACTTGGTTGCGACGCATTTGCTCAAATACGCCAATTTCTTGGAAGACAGCACGGGGCACCGCTACGAGCTAAGATACATCCGCGACAAAGAAGGGCGCGAAGTGGACTTCGCCATTTTGAAAGACGGGAACGTCACGGAATTGTTCGAGTGTAAATGGAGCGACGAACACCTGGCGCCAGCGCTCTCGTATTACTCGGAAAAGCTCTCGGTGAAGCGAGCAACGCAGCTGGTGGCGACGGCAAAGTCTTCGTTCAAAAAAGGCGGGCTCTACCGTCAGCCCATTTCCTATCTTTCGCGCAACCCGCTGATGTGAGCCAGGCGGAAATCCCGCACGGAGAGAGAGGCGCCCAGGCCGCGGCGCACCGGTCATTCGTAGGCCGGTAAGAACGACCATTCAACGGCGAGGGCGACTGAACGCTCTCCCCGAGCACGGCGTCCAAAACCTCACGTGGAAGCTGGAAGCTGCTGTCTCGCGCTTTGCAGCGAAACATCGCGCTTTGAGTGCACCATCCCTCTTCCACGGCTTGTGAGACGCGGATTTCGCTGTCATCGCGGCGGAGCGCGTCCGGACGTGGGGTGGTTCAAGAACCGCACGTCTTGCAATGCACTATTTGCCAGAGACGAGATCGCATTCCACGGGAGAGTGAGAGCAGGATGACTGCACACGCACAAAATTGGTCGATGTCATTGGCGTTGTGGACGTCACGGTGAACTCTCCGAACTCCCTCAGGACGCCAGCCTGACAGGTCTTTGCCTTGTCTATTTGCATTGAGGTCGCGGGCAGACTTCCGCACGGATCATTCGCATTGGTGATGGGTGGAAGTGTTCCTTCGAACCACGTTACGTCGAGACATGCTTCAGGACAGTCGCCAAAGCTGCCGTCAGCGCGGACCGTCGCACTCACCGAGACGATGCCATCTGTTGCCTTGGTAACTGAGACTTCGCCAATGCTGGCGGATAGGTAGGGTTGATCACATGCCGAAAGAACAATCAGTCCGAGTACGATGGCCGACATCCGTGTCATGGTTTTTCCTCCAATAAGTCAAAACGCGTTGGGCTCTGTGCAAATGCTGCGCCAGCGCAAATGCTGAGCCAGCAATGCAAATACCTCCGTTTTCCGGATTTGAACGCGGCTAGGGGATCAACTCGGCAATCCCTTTGAGCTGCGGATATTCCTCAATCAACGGTTCGACGAAACGTTCGCGATCCCCTTACTTTGTTGTGAAATGCATGCGCGATGTCTTCAGCGGCCTTGGTGTCGCCGTTCCAGCACGCGAATCCAATTTGGACGAACGCTCGGGCCATTGCATCGAGGTACCGATCAATTTCGCCAGCGGTGAGCTTAGTGTTCATCGGTCGGAGACATCCTTCGCCCGGCCATCGCTCAAGATCGTTTGCGCTTCGAAAGCAGTCTCGTCACCTTCACCATGAAACGGGTCTTCAGCGATGGCTCGCAGGTGTTGCGATTTACGTACCTGCGCCGTCGCTCGCGAAACATCCCCACGAGGCGGCGGCAAAAACAAGTTCTCCAAAAGGCGCTGGAAATGGGCAAAAAAAAGGACTGGGCGCACCAACAAGACCCCCAGCAAGCCAACGAGAAACGTTAAACGCCGAGGCGAGCTTCTAGATTGCTCACGCGTGATTCGAGCTGCTGCAAGGCTGCTTGCGTCGCCAAGGTGCGAATTTCCGTACGCATTTCGCTCAACTCCACGCGGAACCGTTCCATTTCCGCACGCAGCGAGGTGATGTCATTGCTGTTCTTGCGAATGTCTTCACTGTTCTTGCGAATGTCTTCACTGTTCTGCCGTACGACCGCCTCGAGTACCTCTATCCGCGCAGTCAATTCGCGCCGAAGCTCATCACTTTTTCGGTTCAACTGCTCAAATCCAGCCTGGGTGGATTCCGCCAACAACTGCACTTGAGAGGTGAGTTGTTCGAGCATGATCTCGACACGACCTGTCGAGGTCTCGCTTGGCGCCTTCTTCTTCAATTTTCTCGTAGCCATCATTTCTCTTCCCCCGAGGATGTGCTGCGACTTGCCCCCTGTCCCTGTCAACCACAGGCTGGCACACTAGCCCGCTTTATTCATGACCTTCTGCTACGAGCGACAATTGCCCCGCCACCTTGGGACAGTCCTCGCTTGTGTGACCTCGGCAGCCTGCTAGAACAGAAGATGGAGCCCTGGTTTGGACTGACGCAGCAAGTTACGCGAATGAGAGCGGCATCAGTGTGTTGGTGCGCAAGGGACACAAGCGATGCGACGAGTCGAAGAAATGGAGCTTCGCCGTGAAACCCGGCTCTTTGGCTGGGACGTGGTCTTCACGAGCCAGACACGAAACGGGATGGCCATCGTCCAACGCAGACCCTGGCGCGTGGGCAAAACACTTCATTGCATTCTCACTTCAAACCACCGCGCTGGTCCATCGTACACGCTGTACGAGAAACGCCGCTTTGACCTTCGCACCCTGCGCAAGCATTCAGACAGCACATTCGATGGTCCATTTGACGCGCGTTTTTTCTCTGATGGACACACCTACGGTCGCACGCTTGCGGTGATGACAGCCCCTGTTCGCCAAGCCCTGTTAACGCTCGCGGATGCTGGTGAGGTCTCTTACGCGAACTATGAGCTAGTGTTTCGATCGCCGCAGGGAAGTGAAGCGTTAGCTCACACGTTGTGGCCAAGCCTCACCGAAGCCTTCGTGGCGCTCAGCGAACCGCTCTTTGAGGATCCGTTGATCTTCGAACGCATCGCGGCGCGCTTTTTAGATGAACCCAACGCCAAGACGCGCGCCAATTTTTGCTACTACGCCAACGCGTCGCGAGCTCCTTTGGGATTTGCCAAGTACGCTGAGGCAGCAGCCAACGACCCAAGCGCCTACGTCCGCGCTGTGTTCGCTGGGTATCGCAACGACCTAGCGCTCGTCCTCAAGATCTATGCGAGCGCGGGCTCAGACCAAGATGCAATCAACCACTGTTCGTGGCTTCTTGCGCGCAAAGAGAACACCGACGCAGCGCTGGTGGAGCAAGCGATTGTGCTCGACCTGGCGAGTGATCTCTATTTGATAGACCTTTTGGCTCGCCTTGCTGCGCTTAAAGGCAAGGCAGCCATTCCCGTCATTGAGCGCGCTATCGCGACACACCAATTCTCATATGCGCCTCGCAAGAAGGATGCTGCTGCCGTCCTCGCATTGCTTGGCGCTCCCATGGCTGGCCAGCTGTCTATCGTTGGGGCTCAGGGTGGTGAGCTCAGCCAACCGTCGGAGTGATATAGCCTGGCCATCTCGTCGAGCGACGCAATGCATTTCACCCTACTTGGTTCGGCTTCGAATTAGGAAGGCCGACGGTGATGTGGAAGCCCGCAATCAGAGTATCGTCCACCACGCCAGAACGGCGAAGCAGCAGCAGACAAGCAAAGTTGAGCTACTAGCGAGCAGCGCTCGTACAACGATCGTTGGGTGTTTGACGCACCACACGAGCGTCACAACGCAGACGAGCACAGTCAGGACGTAGCCGGGTATGACCAAGACCAAAAACGAATCGTAAGACGAGCCCACCTGTGCGCTTGCGCTTCTCGAGCAATCAGCGTTGCTACAAGCACGAGCGTCTCGTAGGGTTCTCCTGTAAAGGCAGCGCAGTTTGTAGTTCGTGCGTTGGCCGCAAAATGAACGAGCTCTCGCTGCATCTGATGGATCACGTGGTTCCCGATGTGCCTCTGCGACAATTTGTTTTCACGCTTCCGTTTGCGCTGAGAGTGCTTGTAGCGCGGGATGCGCTTCGTCATACCCCAAGGGTACAAGCGCTTGCTCGCTGCGGTGCGCACCGTATTCCCGTGCGCTGTGAGCGGATTCGTTAGCAAGAAGGCGCGCGAGGCCTTTCCAAGCTGCTCACGGCGGGCTTGTGCGTGGTGCAGAGATTCGGAAGTGCTTTGCAGCTCGCGCCTCACTTCCATGCGGCGCTGTTCGATGGTGCGTATCGTAAAGATGCTGACGGCAAGCTGCATTTCGCTCTGGCGCCGGCAATCACCCCCGCTGCGCGCCTTGCGCTGACAACACGCATCGCTGCTCGCATGGAACACTTGCTCGCGCGCCGTGGTCTGTTCTTGAACGGGATTTCGGAAGCGATTTGAGAAACGACTACGGCCGGCCGGAAGGCGGGAATGGTTGTCATAGACAAGCGTTATCGAGCTTGCCCCACGCCAAGGACGGCTCACTAAGCGCCCAAAGTCAGGTGCCAATCTAGCTTGTCGCAAATGTTAGGCAGCGCATAGCATTCCGACCCTGCTCAAAAAATTAGTAACAAGCAGAGAGTTCCCGCATTCTTCGAGTGATGTCTTCCTTGCGCTCGCTAGGTCTCTGTACGCTCTTGCTCTCCGCATGTTTTGCGATTCGTCCGTTCAAGGTAGCGCCCCCGCCTGAAGCCGAGGCCGAGCAGCTCACGGTGACGCTTTCTCCGCCGAGCGCCACTATCGTCGCGGGCGACGATGTGCAGCTCAACGCCGCCGTCACCAGCACGCGAGTAGACACTACGACGCCGCTTACCGTGACGTGGAGCGTGCTCGAAGGTCGCACTGCAGGCACCGTTCGTAGTGGGCGCTTTCGCGCTGCGCTCACCCCGGGCATCTACACTGTGCGAGCAGCGAGCTCCGCGCAGCCAGAGATTTTCGCGGAGGCGAAGATCACGGTGCAAGCGTTTACCGGCAATGCAGTCAGCGGCGTCGTCGAAGGTGACGCGCTTTCGGAGGACAAGCGCATTTTTCTCGAGACGAACTGCGCTGCGCCTTGTGACGCGCGCAACGACTATCCCTTCGCCTACGCGGGCACAGCCATAGATGAGCCCGGCCCTTTCATCTTGCGCGGAGTGTCAGCCCCAACGGGTTGTCAGTGCACGGTGTCTGCGTTCGTAGGAAACCGCGACCAAGGATCGCGCAGATTCCCTTGGAGGGCGCGAGGAACGAGCTCCAGCTTCTCCGTTTCGGACAACGTGAGCGCAAACGTTGGCACCCTCGTCCTGGCCAATCCGCCGGAGGCTTTAGACCCTCGCCTGTCAGCAACCTCGCAAAGCGCTGGCGTCGCCGCATCGAACTTCGCGCTGCTGGTTGTCGTGCAAGGCGAGATGAGCGACATGCGCGCGGACTCGGTAGAGTTTTTCGTGAGTACGACACAGGGGTTCGATCCAGCTGTGGTCGCATCCCGCATCGCGCCGATTCTACCGCCTGGGACCTCAGCTATCGTGCTGAACGAAGCAAGCGGAACGACCGTCTACTACCGCTACCGGCCGTTGCTTGAAGGACTCGCTGGCGAGCTCAGCGCTGAGCAGAGCTTTACCATCAACCCACCGAGCCAAAGTGGCTCGAGCACACTCAAGGCTGCGCTCCTGTGGTCCGAAGCATCGCCGCAGGCAACAGTGTTCATTGGGGCCATCCTCGATGATTCGTTGATCGTGTACGGCAGCGTTCGCAGCGTAGCGATCGGCCGCAATAGCTATGAGATCACAGGGCTACCAGCGGGAACATACAAGACGTTTGCAGCGATTGATCGCGACCAAGACGGCGTGATCGATGCCGGGGAGCTCATCGATGGTGACGATAAGGTAACAGTCACGAACGGCGAGACACGTAGCCTGCGAGCCATTGATGCGCGCTTTGGGCTGGATCTAACACTGGTGACGGACCTCACTGTGTCACTCGACCCAGGCACCGAACGAAGGACTTATTGGCAGGTGAGGACCAACATTGGACCGGGGGAGGCGCTGCCAGAGCGTGCTTACGTGCTCGGGGATGGCGTCTTCGCCCCGACTCGCTTCGATATTGGAAGTAGTCCCGACAACACGCAAAGTCGCACGTTTGCTCGCGGGCGTAGCTACCTGGAGGAAGCACCGCCAACGCTGGTGAACATCCGCGTGGGAGACTCCCTTCACCGCGTGACCACCACCTCATTCGATGTCACGGAGTCCCTGCTTGATGGCGTGGATCCGGTTATAACAAAGACCGCTCCGGGCGGACTTGGAACGTGGCCGAGCAAGGTGACTATCGGGCTCTCCTTGGCGGCGCTCGCGCGGTGCACCAGCCTCGACGTGTCAATCACAGAAACAACGAGTGGGCTTGTTTTCGCCAAACGAGAAGGCCTCTCTTGTTCCGCTCTGCTGGAGCTCAGCGAACCGGAGCCCTCGTCTCCTCCCGCTGGCTACAGCCCCGGGTTCTTGGCGTTTTCGGTCGCGGTGGACATGCGCGACGAACGTCGCAATGTCCTGAGAGCCACTCGCTTCTTTAGCGAATGAGGTCCGTTTTACGCCACAAGCCGTTATCCGCCGCATTGCCATGCTCGTGCCCGCGCCGCATCAGAACGAGTAAAACGCCGCTGGGGCGTTTTTCGCGCGTTGTAGCCAGCGCGTACTTCGGCTTGTTCGCTGCCAATGCCAAACATCGAAGCGACATCGTGCGCGTTCCCACTCACAGACGAGTGCCAACCGTGCGCGGCGACGAAAACGTCGCGAGCGAAACATCCCCAAAACCACTTGCACAGTGCTGCACCATGACGTGGGCGCAATTGCTCGAGCGTACGTTTGCTTTCGACATTTCGCACTGCGAGCGCTGTGGCGCCACTCCCGAGCGGCTAGCACGCTCCGGGGCGGCCGAGGTCGGTCAAAGCGTAACGTGGGTGTAGGCACCAACGTCTGGCTTAGATGTCATTCGGGGCAAGCCTTTGATGTCACGCTGCTCGCCGCTCGCAAAATCCCATCCGAGCAGTGACAGGTCGATGCCAGTCTCGACGAAAGGCCCGGGGCTCAAGGGAACGAGCTCACCGGCGACAAAGCTCTGCTCGGCCGCGAATGATGCCGCCGACCGTAGACACCCCGGCCATCGACAGGCGTTGAACCGATCGTAGTCGGCCGAACTGACTGGCTTCAGTGAGTCACCGTCCCAACGCACCCATTCGTGGTTGTCGGGAAGCGCGCAGTGATACACCTCGACCTTCGGCGTTTTGCCAGGCAACACTTCAAAACCGGAGACTTCGAAGCCCGAGAGGCCTCCGAATGCGAAAAGAATGGAGTTAGCGACTCGCAGCGTGGCACTGCCAAGAATGAAGGTCTTGTTGTCTCCGTAGTTGAGCGCCATCCTCGTGCTTGCGTGCGCAAGTGTGAGCTCAGCGCCATCAGCGAGCTCGGCGAAATGAGCCGTGCCAGCGTCTCCTTCGAGATTTGCTGAGACGTCGATCGCCGTCGCTGTTCCAGCTTGCAAGTCGAAGACAGTAGCGGCGTTGCATTGACTCAATGCGGAATAGCGCAGGAGCGATAGACCATCGACGAACAGCGAGGCCGCACTCGCCGTTTGCGAATCGTAGACGCAGCTCTGAGAAGAGGCAAACTTCATCTCGACATCGCGAAGACGAACGCGTGCAGCCGCGCTGGTCACGCCGGCGATCTTGGTGCCCGCCTGAAATGGCCCTGTTCCTGCTGCGTCGATGTCCACGTTGCGTAGCTCGACCGCAGCGTCAGAGAACGCAAACGCCACCACTGCGGCGTTTCCTGTCTGTCTTGCGTAGACCCGTGTGCGTTCAAAGAGCGCGGTGCCTGCGCTCACCCTCACCAGACTAAACTCGCCGTTGTGGGTCGAGCTAAGCTGGAGCCCCGAGATGACGATGCCGTCTGCGTGCACATGCAACACGAGCCCAGTCGCGTCGCCTTCAATGGTAGTGACATGCATCGCCGGGTCTCGCGACCAGTCGCTGCTCGTGTAGCCTCCGTAGACGCGCATCCCCGGGCTGCCAAGGTCGAGCCCGCCGGGATAAGTGCCGTCTGCGACGAAGACCGTTGCGCCCGGCGAAATCGCAGCTGCGAGCGTGCAATACGGCCGTTCGCGGGTGCCTGTAGCCGTGGCGCATTGAGGGGCGTCTACATCAA
>JBIKMD010000660.1:0-3900 GCA_044359465.1 Myxococcota bacterium | reverse complement strand
GCGGGGGGGGTCGTCTCCTCGTTCATGCGTCACCCAGCTGGGCTTGCAGCTCGTCCGCGAGCTTCTGGATGGCGGCTTCCCCATTCAGCGGCACGACGCGTTTTTTCACGCGGATGGCTTTCGCCAAGTCCGACGCGGGAAGTCGCTGCAAGTAGGCCTCACCAAGGGAACGCCAATGCTCACGAATGGTCAGCGTTCGGCTGAGCAAGCCTAACTGTTTCTGCACAGCCGGCGCGGCGTGTTCCAACGCTGTTTTTAGTTTCTCGTCGAGCTGCTCGGGCAATGCATCCACTACCCGATTGATAATAGTCATCCCCCGCGTGGCCAGGCGAAAGCTGTGCGTCGCGCGATCGAGCTCGACGGCTTCGTTGACAGGCATTTCTTCTGGCACAGTGACGATATCGAGACGCGTCCGTTTGGGATCCATCAGCATGGCGAGCATGTCACCAGCGCTCTTTTTCAATGGCCCTGCCGGCATCATCTCGTCAAAGACATGAGGCACGCGCAGCCAACTGATCAAGTGACCGGTGGCGGGTGCATCCACGATAATCAAATCGTACTTGGGCCGGCCCTCGTCTTGCTCTTGTTCATGAAACCAAAGTTTCCCAAGGAGCACGAACTCACTGAGCGACGGAACTGCGCGCGTGAAATAGCGAACGATACGGTTCT
The DNA here is from genome assembly GCA_044359465.1 of Myxococcota bacterium. Lineage (GTDB taxonomy): Bacteria > Myxococcota > JADLHZ01 > JADLHZ01 > JADLHZ01 > JADLHZ01. Next base: position 3,231 of record JBIKMD010000660.1, on the reverse strand, counting down.
CGAACACCGCATTGTACAGGGCGGTGAACTTGAGCGTCATGAGCGCGTACTCTTTGATCGCAAGTGCCGGGATCAGCGCCGCCATGTATAGATTATCATACACTGCGCGCGGCGTGCCATCGAGTGCGGGTTTGCCGAGGAAGCGGGTGGCGCTCTCTGGTGGATTGGTCTCCAGAAACAACACACGCTTGTTCTGCCGTGCCGCGGCAATAGCGAGACCGAGCGCGATCACGCTCTTCCCTACGCCACCCTTACCGGTGACGATTCTGACGCGGGTGTCGAACAGCGACTCTGACACGCCGCGGCAACTGGCAGAGGCACTGAAAGGAGTCAACCGCCGAAGCGCAAGCTTTGGGCGATCGCTACGAAACGGGCGCGGTGTTGTTCGAACACAGCGTCATTCGATGCCGTACCGCAGACCATGAGGAAGGCATCGTCTGCATAGAAATAGAGCTGCCATTGGCGAAGCATCCGCGGAGGCGCTGAAAACGTCAGTTCCTGTACAATCCCGTCGGACTCACCAACTCGAAGGGTGCCGCCGGGAGCGACTTTGAGGTCGGGAGCCATGGATCGCATGACCTCGGCTTGCGCCGCTGCAAACGCTTCGAGTGTGACCTCGCGGGCTTTCATGGGCGTACGCTTGAGGACCAAGTTCGGCCGCTCTGGCTCAGCCGCAGCGCGGTGGTGCGGCATCTCGAAAGACTTTGGCGCGGGCCCCAGCAACGTCACGAGCGTGTTGTCTTCCCAATCACTCGGAAGGTCCAACGTGATGCGATTGAAGGTCGTTTTCAATGGTTCAACGCTTCGTCACGGTTCACAGTGACACCAGCAGCATGGAGAATCGGGAGCTTGTCCCGCCCGACGCGCAGCATCTCTACAACGTTCGCCCCAGTGGCAAGCGCGCCAACGACACTCGTGATCAGGAACGCCGCCGGCACATTGATGGTGGCGACGCCCATGCCGGCGACCACGCTACCCGCGAGCAACATCTGTTTGAGCTGGTCCTTCTTCGGGCCCTCGACTTTGTCGGCAGCGGCCGCGATCGCAGCGCCGGTGTCCTCCTTCGAAAAGCGATCGCGAATGCCCTCGACGAGGGTGCGCACGATCTTGCCCCAAAAACCGAAGACGGCCTCTCGCCACGAGTTATCGACGTCTACCGCCCGTAACACTTGGCCGGAATCGACAGTCTCACCGTCACGGCGGGCACCAGCGTTGAAGTCATTTTGCACGCGCTTGAGCGCGCCCTTTTCGTTCAGTGCAACAAAGAGCGCTCCCTCCGTGTTGCGCACATAAACGCGATCGAAGCCGCTCGATTTGAAGCGCCGTTCGAAGTCATCGAGCATTGCGCCCACTGCTTCTGGGTTGTTCCAATCGAGATCGGCAGGTGGGTGCAGCTTGTACACCTCATCAAAACGTTTACCGGTAACAAAGATGGGACCATGCTGAACGAGCCCGCCCTTACCAGTCATCATGTACGTGTAAATGTCAGCAAAGCGGTTGAGATTGAACTCGCCGGCCGCCTCGGCTTGCGTGAGTGTGTTTAGCAACTCGCGCTGGGCCTCAGACAAGGGCAATCCAGACGTATTCGCGGCCACCGCGCGGGCCACCACATCCATCTCGCTCACGTTGATTTGTGACTCACCTTTGCCGATGTGCGTCGCCAGATACTGCGCCACGCGCAAGGTTTGCGGATCACGAATGGCATCGACGCGCAGTGAGGTGCAAAAGACACGGTTGCCCACGTCGGGCTTCTTCTCCTGCAGCAACCCCTCTAGACGGTCGAGCGAGGCCTGCAGCACACCAATCTCAAAGGTGGTCAGCTTGGCGAGTGGGCTCTTTTCAGGCTTGCCCTTCGCTGCGAAATCCGCGTGTTTACGCAGGGCCACACGCGCCTCTCGGATGTCGGCGCCGGTGACCACACGATCGCCTTTTTCGCCCAGGTGATCATCGATGAGCTCCGCGCCTGCGCGCAGCTGAACATCGCAAATGGAGGTAGTGCTCACGAACGCTTTGGGACGAAACGGATTGATCCAGCTCATGCGAGCGGAATTATCGGGGCAGGATGCTGACGGGTCTTCAGATTTTTCAGTTCGCAATCGCGCGAACGACGATGCTGGACAGGAACATGCCAAAAGTGCCGGTCACGAAGCTCGCCGTTCCGTAGATCACGCGGCGTTCTTCACACGAGTGCAGGTCATTCTTGCCACCGGGGCACACGCAGCGAAACCCTTCGCCATTGTCGTAGTGCAATTCCACCGGCTCCCGGGCTTGTTCTACTGAATATACCGCAGGGATATCCCAGCGCGTCTTCAATTGAAAGTCGTATTGTTGGCGCAGGATTTTGCGCACCGATTCGGCAAAGGGATCATTGGTGGTCTCGCTCAAGTCCGCAATGCGAATCTGCGTGGGATCCATGCGTCCAGACGCGCCCATGGAGCTCACCACGCGAACCCCCTTGGCACGCGCGGTCGCGAGCAGGTGACACTTGGCAGTGATGTTGTCGATGCAGTCGACGATGAAGTCCGGTTTGAGCGCGAAGAGCGATTCGCTCGTGTCTTTATTATAGAACTTCTGCAGCGGCTGAATGTTCGCCTGCGGATTGATGGTCTGCAAACGCTCAGCGAGCACCGTCGCTTTGTATTTGCCAATCGTGCCCTTCATCGCTTGAAGCTGACGGTTGGTATTGGTCACGCACACCTTGTCGAAATCGACGAGTTGCAACTCACCTACCCCGCTACGCGCCAGCGACTCCGCGACGAAGGACCCGACGCCGCCAAGGCCCACCACCATGACCTTGGAGGTGAACAACTTCTTCATCAAGTCATCGCCCACGAGCCGGCCCATCCGGTCAAAGCGCCGGTGAAGCTTGTAGGTATCCTCTACATCAGCGGGTGAAACGGGAACGACACTGTCCAATTGATCTGCGGAAATCGATAAAGAAAACATACGGGCCCGCCTATGGCCGGGCGGCGTGCGATTCGTCAATCCGAAACAGCCGATGGGCGTTTTCGGTGGTGTAGGCGGCGACTTCCTCTGCAGACTCACCACGAATCGCTGCAATCGCGGCCACGATATCTTCCAGGAACCGAGGCTCGTTGAGCGCGGGCCTACGTGGCTCCGGCGTTTGGTCCGGCGCATCGGTCTCAACGAGCAAGCGGTCCCGAGGAATCACGCGTGCCACGGCGGGGGCCTTCACGGCAGTTTTGAACGTGATGCTGCCGGCGAGGGAAA
>JBIKMD010000659.1:0-3901 GCA_044359465.1 Myxococcota bacterium | reverse complement strand
CTCGCATTGTCTCTGCGGCGACTAGCGGTGCAGAGCCCACCATCATGCTCACGGGTCCAACGCCGGCCACGCACAAATTGCTCGCGCTCGCGGGTCTCAAGCCAGAGGACATTGATCTCTACGAGCTCAATGAAGCCTTTGCGTCCGTGGTTTTGAAATACCAACGCGACCTCAAGATTCCAGACGAGAAACTCAACGTGAACGGCGGCGCTATCGCAATGGGGCATCCACTAGGTGCGACCGGCGCGATGATTTTTGGAACTGTGGTGGACGAGCTGGAACGCCGTAAGGCGAAACGCGCGGTCGTCACTTTGTGTGTTGGCGGCGGCATGGGCGTAGCGACGCTCGTGGAGAGGATTTGATCATGAGCACCATCAAGTGGGAAAATAGTGAAGGCATCGTCACGCTGACGATGGATGATCCGTCGCAATCGGCGAACACCATGAATGCGGCGTGGTTCGCATCCATGAAAGAAACCGTGGAACGTTTGGTCAAAGAGAAAGACGCCATCAAAGGTGTGATTCTCACTTCGGCCAAGAAGACCTTTTTTGCTGGCGGAGACCTCAATGATCTCATTGCTGTGAAGCGTGAAGACGCTGCGCGTATGACGCAGTGGGGGAACGACCTCAAAACCATGCTGCGCAAGCTCGAGACGCTCGGCAAACCAGTCGTCGCCGCAATCAACGGTGCGGCGCTTGGCGGTGGTCTCGAAATCGCGCTCGCGTGCCACTATCGTATTGCGGCAGATGTAAAAGGCGCGGTCGTCGGTTTGCCTGAAGTCACGCTCGGTTTGCTGCCTGGCGGCGGCGGCGTGGTGCGTACGGTTCGCCTTCTCGGCATCACTGACGCGCTCATGAAAGTGCTGCTGCAAGGCCAGCGCTACAAACCGGCCGAAGCCAAAGACGTGGGCCTCGTGCACGAAGTTGTTGGCAGCGTCGAAGCGCTCGTTCCTGCGGCCAAGGCTTGGATCGAAAAGAATCCAAAAGCCGAACAACCCTACGACGTGAAGGGCTACAAGATCCCAGGCGGCACGCCGTCGACCCCAGCCTTCGCCATGAATCTGCCAGCGTTCCCTGCAAATTTGCGCAAGCAATTGAAGGGCGCGCCCATGCCAGCGCCACGTGCGATCATGGCGGCCGCAGTCGAAGGCGCGCAGGTTGACGTGGACACCGCGTTTCAGATTGAGACGCGCTATTTCACTGAGCTCGTGATTGGCCAAGTCGCCAAGAACATGACCAAGGCATTCTTCTTCGATCTGCAGCACATCACGAGTGGCGGCAGCCGCCCGAAAGATCAGCCCAAATGGTCCGCTAAAAAAGTGGGCGTGCTCGGTGCTGGTATGATGGGCGCCGGGATTGCCTACCAATGCGCGAAGAGCGGCATTGAAGTGGTGCTCAAAGACGTGAGCCTCGAGGCCGCGGAGAAGGGCAAAGCTTATTCTACCAAGATCCTCGAGAAGGCCGTCTCGCGCGGCAAGCTCAGCAAAGAGAAGATGGATGCGCACCTGAAGCTCATCACGCCTACGGCAGATGCCAAGGCGCTCGCCGGTTGCGATTTGGTGATTGAGGCCGTGTTCGAGAGCGTCGAGCTCAAGCACAAGGTGTTCAAAGAAATCGAAGACGTGGTTGCAAAAGATGCGCTGCTCGGGTCCAACACGTCGACCTTGCCTATTGCCGCCCTCGCACAAGGCGTGAAGCGTCAGGAAGACTTTATTGGGCTGCACTTCTTCTCGCCAGTGGACAAAATGCCGCTGCTCGAGATCATCACCGGTGCCAAGACCAGCCCGGCCGCACTCGCCAAAGCGATCGACCTAGCTGCGCAAATTGGCAAGACACCAATCGTTGTCAACGACAGCCGCGGGTTCTTTACGAGCCGTGTCATTGGGACGTTCTTGAACGAAGCGGTGGCCATGGTGGGCGAGGGGCTCGTGCCACAATCCATCGAGCAAGCGGGCTTGCAAGCGGGTTATCCTGCCGCACCGTTGCAATTGATGGACGAGCTCACGCTCACGCTCGGCCAGAAGATTCGCAAAGAGACCAAAGCTGGCCTCGAGGCCTCGGGCAAGAAGTTCGAGCACCACCCGAGTTATGACGTCATCGACAAGATGGTCGACACACTCGGTCGTAAAGGACGCTCCACCGGCGGCGGTTTCTACGACTACAAAGACGGCGAACGTGTGGGCCTGTGGAGTGGTCTGAAAGAGGGCTTCCTCAAGAAGAACGCAGAGATTCCGTTCATCGATATGCAAGAGCGCATGCTCTTTGCCGAAGCGATCGAGACCGTGCGTTGCTTCGATGAGGGGGTACTGCGTTCTGTGCCAGAAGCGAACATCGGGTCGATCATGGGCATCGGGTTCCCGCCATGGACGGGTGGGGTGATCCAATACATCAACGGCTACGAGGGTAAGAGCGGCACGGGTCCACGTGGCTTCGTTGCCCGCGCCCGTGAGCTTGCTGAACGCTACGGGAAGCATTTTGCGCCGCCCGCTTCGCTTGTGACGCTCGCTGAGCAAGGCAAGCTCTGGGTCTGATGACTTAGCATCTGACACTTCCCGCCCTAACGTCTCCACCAATCTTCGTGACGCTGTCACGCCCGCCGTCTGTCGCCAATTGTACCTTGTCGCCCTAGGTGGCTGTTGGCAACATTGCGCCGATGCGAGCACCAAGCAAAAAGGGGTTGGTAGAGCAGTTGTCTGATTTACATGGGGCGCCATTGCCTGCTGCCTTGCGCTCATTCTTCGAATCCGATGGCCATCTCGCGCATGAAGGGAAGTTTGCCCACGGCCTGGCGGACTTCTCAGGCGACACCAAAATGAAGGTGAAGTTCGGGCCGAGCGCGCAGCTCAAAAGAGCTGTGACCTACAGTCTCGAAGGCGGCTTCGCAGATGCACGTGTTTACGTGCCATTCGCGGCATTACAAAGCTCGGATAGCAGTTGTTTTTTCCTTGCTGTCGATCCCCGCGTGCCAACGCTTCCGGTGTTGTTCTTCGACTATGAATCGGGTTTTCGTACGCATTCTCCCAGTTTCGATGCGTTTCTCGCAGGACTTCTGGCGCGCGGAGAAAAGACGCCAATCCAACGGCTCGCGAACGCGTGCGCGAAGGCGCTGAAACTCCACAACGCGGGCAAGCATAAGCAGGTCGTGGCCTTGCTCGGGCCGCTCCTGGCCGGTGCTCCTGCGAGCTCGAAAGCGACGCTCGATGAGCTCGATGACAGTTGGGGCAACGGCTTCAATCTTCTTGGCCTCGCGCATCGCGCGTTCGATCGCATCGACGATGCCGTCGCGGCGTTCAACGCTGGGGTTGCACATCGCTCTAGTTCGGCCGCGCTCAATCTGTGTGATCTTCAACTAAACGAGTTCAAGAATCCCGAGCTCACCTTCGAGCAGGCAAACAAAGCCAAGAAGACCTGTTCTTATTGGGGTGATCCTTACGCGTGGTTCTGGTTTCGGCACTACCAAGGGCAGGCCGCGATTCTCATGGGCCGTGAAGCGGACGCGGTGAAAGTCTATCATCAGGTGATCGAGTTCTGTGCGCGGGATCATGTCGATTTCATCCAAAATGCGCGCGACGACTTGCAGGAACACGTGCGCAAAGGATTGGCTGGCGTTGAGATTGCAGAACGCATCGTGCGCTGGCTGAGGCCCCCGCCATGGCATGCACCTTCACCGCCCATAGCCGCCGAAAATCGGGCTTTTTGGTTGGCACACTTAGCCCCGCTTCCTGCGCTGAGAGAGAAGCTGCTGGCGCAAATGAAAGAACCAGGACCAGATCCCTCAGACACTGCGCTCGCGGCGCTGTTCCAACGGCGAGAGCTCAAGCTCGACGCCTGTGAATTGACCGCCATTCCGAATCTCACGCACTTTCGGGCTTTGCGAAAACTGTCTCTAGATAACAACGCGC
>JBIKMD010000658.1:0-3914 GCA_044359465.1 Myxococcota bacterium | reverse complement strand
TCTTGGTGGTTCACCCAGAGAGCGCCTGGTCGAGGCCGAGCTCGTAGTTGTAGCCGAGTGGCCGTGGCCGGCGTCGGTCTTTGCACCGAGATCGTGTCCAAAGTGTGACAGGGCTCTCGCGTCGGAAGACACTCCGCTTGCAGCACCGTCGCTAGTTTTCTCATGGACACAGGCATTCGATTCAACTTCTAGCAGCTCGATGTGTATCGCCGAGCGATAGAGTTTCTTTCACCTCGCCACATCGATGCTCGACGATCGCGGACCGAAGCGAACGCGATCTCCGGACAAACTTTGACTAGCTACGGCTGCGTACCGTCGTTGTTCGCCGGTGCCACCAAGGTGATGAGCTCAACCGTACCGCCGGCGCCGATGGTTGTGACCGCGCCCGTACCAAAGCCCTGATAACTCGCGATGTTCTGCGCAATCACACAGGTCTCGTTCGATTCGCACAATGAGTTATCGTTGCCGATGCCATCGCCCATACGCTCGAAGGCGTGCGGAAGATAAGTCGAGGTACAACTCGTGCCAAACACTGCGCCAGGAATCGCCGCGCACGCGCTTGCGTCAGCATTGATCCAGGTGTGCACCCGAGCGTCCGCAGCCACCGGCGCTGGGAATTTTCCGCGAAGCAGATCGACCGCAGAGGGTTTCAGCGACCAATCGTAAATGCGGCAGTTACCAGCGCTGCACTCGCGGTGTTGCACCGCATGCAAGAAGGACGACGGCGTGGACGGCCCCCACGCACGAAAGGTGTTACGGAACGAGTACCAATCACGCGGCGCAGCATTCAGCACATCAAAACCAGAGACACCACTAACGCCCGCCACACCGTTGATGTCCGAGTTGTTGACTGCATCATTGGTTCCAACAGGCCCAATAAACGACGCTTGGAACGGTCCATTATTCGTGGGCGCGGTGGGACCATTCACGCCAATCACGCAGTCACCAAGCTGCGTCGCGGGAAAGCTCAAGTGATCCAGAAAGGTGATTGAGCCCGTGTTGCACGAGACGAAACGCTCGTTCGCAATGGTCACCGCTTGTTCGATCACGTTGCCTTGTGATCCCGTCGAAATGAACCCGGTGGGGCCGAGCACCGCACTCACACCGCTGAGCCAGTTACCATTTGCGTTCGTGAACATCACCAACGCCCCTGCATTGTTGCTGCTCGTTAGCTGCGTCACGCGGTTGAAGTCACTCGTGTTGAACGCGATGCCAGTGCCAATGTGATTGTTCGTACGGACGGCCGAAAGATCGTTATTCTGTGAGCCAACGAGCGACACCCCAACGCTCCCAGTGCCGCCAGCGATCGCTTGGAGTGCCTCGAAACGCGATGCGTGTACGGCATTGAGGCGCACGCCGTTCTGCTGATTGCGGAGTGCGACGATACGTTCACCAACGAGGCCTCCTGCGCCATCCACATCCAAACCGCTTGCCGCCCCCGTGGTCACAAGGTCAAAAAACGCATGGGCCGCGCCCCCCACAACATGCACGTTCGCCGCGGTAGCCTGCTCGACGCTCAAACCACGCAGCACAACGAAGCGCGCATTCTGCACGAGCACACCATCACTAGCGCCCGCAGCGCTCACCGCACCGTCGATCCAAACGAAGGCGCGATTGATGACACTGATGCTCGCACTGAGGTCTGCCACCACTGCCACACGGTCGGCCTCAACCGACACTGCGCTTGTTCCCGTGACGAGCTGAATCGTGCCCGCCGTTTGGGGCGCACCACCTTGCAGAATGGGGGTTTGCCACCACGGCGCCACCGCGCTCACGGCGACAGTTGCGCCTGCTCCATCAACCACTGTGACGACGTTCGTCTTGAACGAGAGCGAGGGCGCATCAATGAGATCACGCAACGATTTTCCAGGCAAAAGACGTCGCGATACCACGCGCACTGGGTTTGCGGGATCACCCTCGTCTTGGTCTTGGCAGCTCCACTCGAACGCAGCGAGCGCATCACTCGCGCGCAATCCATCGCAGCTCGTGCGTCCGTAGACGACTAAACTCCGCGCTTCGCCGCCGTGCAAACAAGCGCCGTACGAAGCCTGAGCACTCGCGTCACAGGCAGGCGCAGTATCGGGTGTCTCACTGAACGACCCACTCGTCGTGACATAGTCATTCCAACCTGCGCCGTTCACGAATGCAGGTTGCACGGTTGTGCGGCACTCGACGCGCAACGTCTCAACTGCTTTGCCCACAAGGCGTCCGATGGCGTTCTGCAAAAGACAGATCTGCGCGGGCTCGCTCGGCTGCGTTACCACTTGCACTTGGTAGTCCGTCAGATCCGCAACCCCTTCATTGAACGTGAACATCCCATTGGCAGCCACGGTCACCGTTTGCCCCGCGATACCGAGCGCAAGCCCACTGCCAACGAGTCCAGACACGGTTCCGCCGAGTGCAAACTTGCTCGTTGTGCAGCTGACACCCAGCAGCAAATCATCCGTGCCTGCGGTGCCACTAGCTGTTTGCACCTCACACACTTGCACTGGAAGTAACGGCTGCCGAAACACGGTGACCAGGTAGTCAGCGCCCACTTCCAACGAGACAGGAAAAGGGTACGAACCATCGGCGGCGATGTTGAGATCGCCCACGCCGTTTAGCTTCAAGGTGAGACCGGCGCCGAGCAGACCCGTCACTTGCACGCTCACCTTGACGGTCTTGTCCTGCTCGGCCGTACCAAGTTCGACTTTGGTGCCCGGACCTGAGGGCTGGTTACAAGCCAGCAGACAAAAAACGGTCAACAAGAGCGCGTGTTTCACTTGTCGTGATTTTATCTCGTCTTTTCTGGTGTTGCCGGTTTGAGTGTGGTGGAGAGTTTGCAGCTATGCCGTTTGTCATCGTTTTTGGCACGACGTGGGTCTATCAGCTCCTCACTGGCACGCTGCTCGCCCAGGTCGTAGACACCTCCATGTTGCCGCGGGTGGCGCTGCTGTGGGTGTGCGTGCTCGCAGACCGTACACCTTCCACCGCCGCACGAGAGACAGATGTGTGGCTGTCTGGCCTCTTCGCGAGCTGTATCCTCGGTTACATGCTCGATCTTTCCTTGGTGGCACCGCGTGGAATGCACCTGTCCATTTATGCTGTGGTGTTCATCGTCGTGCGTTTGCTGCTGAGCCGACTTGGGCAATCCAGGCGCCTGGCGCAGCTCGTGTTGCTCACGGGGGTCACACTTGGCACCGACGTGCTGACTTGGTGGGTCAAAGGCCTGTCGCTCGGCTTCGTCAATTTTTCACAGTTCGACGGGGTGTTCTACGTGGTTCGCGCGCTCAGCACGGGTGTTGCGGGCGCGTTGTTCTTTGGCGCCATGAGCGGCATCTTCGCCGAACGTGGCGACGGGTCGTTGCGCCGCCTCTGATTACTGCTATTCACTGGTGTCATGCTCGCCCTTCTTGCTGCATCGCTCCTCGTGAGCGCGAATAAGCCCGTCTTCGTTTTGCTCCCACTCACGGCCAACGCTGATTTGCAGGACGCGGCTTATGCGACTTCGCTCCGCTTACAAGAAGCGCTCGAGCGGACGTCACTGCTCGTGCTGCACCCCAAACAAGTGCAGGTCGTGGCAGACGCCGCCCGTGTGCCGGAAGCGCGTTTTTCTTCGCCTACGGACGTCAAGAAGGTGAGCGAACGTCTGGGAGCAAACCACGCGATCTTTGGCGACCTACAGCGCGGGAAGAGCTCGCTCGATCTCACGCTCTCGCTCAGTGTTGGAGGCGCGCCACAAACGTCAAAAACACTCAGTGTTCCAGCAGGAGACACCCAGGCCCTGCTCGACAAGGCGCAGAACACGCTCGTAGACTTGCTTGGCACGACTATCGATTCAGAAGCGGCTGCCGCAGTCAAAGCGCAGCCTAGCTTTCCCGCAGCCGCGTTTCTCGACTACGCCGCGTGCCACCGCGCGCTCACCAAACAAAGCG
>JBIKMD010000657.1:0-3918 GCA_044359465.1 Myxococcota bacterium | reverse complement strand
CTGGTCACGGAAGGTGCCAGACACCTGGTCACGGAAGGTGCCAGACACCTGGTCACGGAAGGTGCCAGACACCTGGTCACGGAAGGTGCCAGACACCTGATCACGGAAGGTGCCAGACACCTGGTCACGGAAGGTGCCAGACACCTGATCACGGAAGGTGCCAGACACCTGATCACGGAAGGTGCCAGACACCTGGTCACGGAAGGTGCCTGATCACGGAAGGTGCCAGACACCTCCAAATAACCAACAGGGCCGCCAACGTGAATGTCCTGTGGTACGATGTACGTGACGGTCCCGTGTGCCAGGGAGCCGAACTGTGAGGACTCGCAATGGCGATCAATGGTGTTCAATACGTCAATGCTGACGCGCTGATAGGTAGCGTTGGCCCGTCTACTGAGCAGCAGAACGCAGAAAAAGCGTCGAACGATAAACTCTCGGATGCCCTCAAGCGCCTTGCCAAGAAGGGTGAAGAGAAGGCCGTAGCCGAAGGTCGCAAAGGTCCTGAAGCACCCCAAACGAGCCGTTCCGAAGCTATCTTTAAAGGTTTGGCTGAGGGCAAATCCGGTCCAACTGCGAAGTCTGCGCTCGAGACGTTTCAAAAAGCCGTTCTTTCCGACAAAACAAGTGGACTCGCTAAAGAAGTGTTCGGCGAGAAAACGCAGAAATCGCCGCAACAAGGTTTTGCCGCCGCCTCCTCGTTCGCGCGTATGACCTCAGTCCCTGGAGCAGACAAAGCGCTGGCCCCCGTGGCGTCTGAGGCCTTGATTGCGACCACAGAAACAGCAGGCAAAAGCGACAAGGAGCTGAAAGAGCTCGAGCAAGCCGTTGGGGAATTTGCCAAAGCATTCGGACATGACGATGCCACGCCCACGGTTAAGAAACGCATGTTCAAGGCAACGACCGAGGCTCCAGGCTCCGAGCGGCACAAAGCTGGTATGGAGTTTGGGCAATCGAAGTCGCTGAAGTTGATGAACGGCCCAACACAAGAGGCCTTCGCGAACAAGTTTCTAAAAGCGGATCCCAAAAACCCCGCGGCGCTGAAAGACACGCTCAAAGGCCTCGAAAAATTCGCGTCTGACCCAAAAAAGCTGAGTCCGACACTCAACTCTGGCGACATGAAAGCCAACTTCTCGAACTTGGCCAAAGCCGTTGGTGGTGGCGCCAAGCTCAGTATCAGCATGGAGGCTCAAGAGAAAATTCTCTCGAGCAGCAAATTCCACGCAATGCCTATGGAGGCGCGAGCCAAGATTCAATCGGCCGTTGGCAAGGCGCCGCAGCACGCCGACAACGTCGCCCAGTCCATGGGGCAAATTCGCGATTCTCGCCTCACCAAGTTCGCAGCAAAAATTTCAGCGAAAGGTACGGATCCGGAAGCCCTCAAAGCCGCCGTAAGCGAATGCAAGGCGCGAGAGATCGCGTTTCCTCCCATCGAACCGTGGGACGGCGAAGGCAAAGGCGAGGACGGCGAACCGCGCGATAAGAAGAAATACGAAATGGCGATGATCGCAAAGCTGAATGCTTCTGCAAACTCGGTGAAGCGCTACAACGAGAAGCTTTCGAAGTCGCTGAGCAGTTGTACGAGCCTCAAGCAGCTCAATGAGCAGCCACCCGCGCGCACCATGGCTGGCTTAAAAGGCAATTTCAAAACTCCTGAGGAGTTCGCAGCCCATCATAAGTGTACGCTAGAAGTTGCAAAACATGTCTTCAAGCTCGACGCAGATGTCGAGAAGCATCGCACTGAAGAGTTGGGCCTGTCGAAGAAGATGGCCACCATGCGCCGCTCGTTGCGTGGCAAACCCGAGCGTCCGACGACACGCATGGAAAAGCGTGCACCGGGGGCGACGCTCCCTGCGAAGCTCACGATTACGCTCAGTGATGACGCCTCCTCGACGTCGACCGCTAGCTTGAAGAAGATGCTCGCGGGAAACGCGAGTACGAAGACAGCTCCCTCCCTCGCTGGAGGAGAAAGTGTCGCCGCCGCGCCTGCTGCATCGAAGGAAGAAATCGCGGCTCGCAATACGCAAACGATGCGTCCAAAATCGGCCGCCATTGGCACCGGTGGTCTGAAAGGTTGGGGAAACAATTCGGTTCAGCTCGGCCTCGATCCCAACCACAAACAGAAGCTCGCGAAGCTGCGCGAAGAGAAGTCCGAGAACTTGAAGAACGATTCGACCAAGCTCAGCAAGGGACCCATGATCGGCCGGTCGAGCGATTTTGTGCCGCTGAGCGACATTGTGGCGAACAAAATGACGTGGATTGCGCTGCCTCCCGCAATGAAGGCCGCGCTGCGCAACTTGCAGGTGACGCCAAACATACTGGAGTCGTGGCAAACGAACAAACCCATCTACTCCTCGTTGCAAGCCAAACCGTGGGAGGAGCTCAAAGAGATCCAGCGCAAATCGGCGCAGCTTGTGAGCCTCTCACAAGAGAACTGGAACGCGCTTGCTTCGGCCCTCTCCTCTGCGATCAAGCCGCAAGCCGGGCCCGCAGATAAGAAGACTAAGATCAACAATACTGAAGTCAAAATGAAGAGTGGTGCTTGATGCGGTGTCCGCGTTGCGCGGAGCCGCGTGCGCTCGAAGTGATCGTTCGCAAGGGCGTCGAGTTCAACGGCTGTCACAGCTGCAAAGGCATCCTGCTGCCTAAGAAGAGCGTCTTGCGTGTTTTGCAGACCATGCGGCGCCCAGATCCGCAGTCCACCGCAGAGACCTACGACTACTTCAACTCATTGGTGGCGGCCGCAGAGTTTAGCTCGGGAAAAGATGCGTCGATGTCTTGCCCGGCCTGCAAATACGACATGTACGAAACGGAAAATCGCGGTGTGCGCCTAGATTTTTGTATGAATTGCCAGTCGATATGGTTCGACGCCGGCGAGTTACAGCAAATTCTGGCACGCCTTCGTCGCGGGGAAGCGCTCAGTTTGATTCCGCTGCCAAGCGATGAGGTTGGTCACGCGAGCGGATTGATCTTGCACCTGCTGCGCGACGAGTGGTTGTAAGAGCGAGCCGTGAGCTCGCACCTACCACATATTGAAAACAAAGAAGGCCAGGTAGAGCTCGTTCAACCTGAGCGTCTGTTTTCTTCTGAACATTACAATCACGATCTTGGGCCCATCCCGGTGCGCGATCGGCGGTGGACGGCATTCAATTTCGCAGCCATGTGGATTGCGTTCGCCCACTGCATTCCCACCTACATGCTTGCCTCGGCCTTGGTTGGCATCGGGATGAGCGCGGTTGGTGCGGCTGCAACGGTGCTGCTTGGGAACGCATTGCTTGTCGTGCCCTTGTTGCTGAATGCGCACGCTGGTGGGCGATATGGCATTCCGTTCGCAGTTCAGGTGCGCGCTGCGTACGGAATGCAGGGTGCCCACTTTGCGACATTGATACGTGCCTTCGTCGCCTGCGGTTGGTTTGGAATTCAAACCTGGATTGGCGGGCATGCTGTTCATGTCTTTTTGAGCGTTGTGATCCCCGAGTGGGCCGGATTCGAGTACGGCGAATGGATTGCGTTCGTAGCTTTTTGGGTCTTGAACGTGGCTGTTGCCATGCGCGGTCTGTCCTGGTTGAGACACGTTGAGAACTTCGCAGCGCCATTTGTTCTCGTCATGACCTGCGCTTTGTTATTGTGGGCATTCGACTCGGTAGGGTCGTGGTCCCTGGTCTTCGCCGCCACCTCTCGTCCGAGTACGCTCGGCGAGATTGTGCCGGCAGTCACTGCGACGATCGGATTTTGGGCCACGATCGCGGTTAGCGCGGGGGACATCAGTCGCTACGCACGCTCGCAGCGCGATCAGATCATCGGGCAGGGACTGGCGCTGCCTTGGGCGATGGGCTTCTACGCAGCGCTTGCCGCGTTTGTTACGCAAGCGACGGTGCTGGTTTACGGGGACGTGCTTTGGGATCCCGTGCGGCTTGTTGC
>JBIKMD010000656.1:0-3927 GCA_044359465.1 Myxococcota bacterium | reverse complement strand
TGGTTGCATTGACCGTCCGCACTACAAACTGGCGCGGTGACCGGCAGACCGGCGTTGGTTTGAATCCAAAACAACAGGGCATCGACACGTGTGTTCACACCAAATTCAGCGCAAAACTCATCGCCCCAAGAGGTCAGACCCACAATCGTGTAATTGCCGGCCCCATCGATGTAGAAACCCGGCCCACCTGAATCACCAAAGCAGGTATTGTAGGTGGTGCTTTCGAAATCGAAAGTCAGCGGATCCACGGCGCTGATCGGAATCGTCACCGCGCGCTTGCTGCCGGAGCCGCCCCCGTTTCCATTTGTATCACCGTACCCAACCCAATAGATGGCGCGCCCTACCCAGCTCGCATCCATGGTGGTGTTGAGTTGCATTGGTGTTTCGAGCGCATCTTTCTCGAGCGTCATGATGCCGACGTCGTAGGCGTCACCTTTGTAGCTAGGGTGCCCCTTCTGAGCCGTGATCTTGTACCGGTTGGTGACTGTAGACGTCGTAGCGCCGGTCACAAAATCGAGTGACTCAGAGCTGTCGATACAGTGCGCGGCGGTCAGGATTTTGCGTGGAGCGATCAGGGTGGCGGTGCAATACACCTCCGAGGTGTTTCGCAAGACAATCGACCCCACTGCTGGAAGCGTGGTGATTTTCACGCCATTGATGATGGAATTTTGCTTGGTCTCAGTTGTTTGCTGAGCGGGTTCAACGGCAACCGACGCTTGCCCACAGCTCGTGAGAAAGGCCGGGACCGAGAGCAGACACAGGACACGAACCATGCAGAACCTCGTGAATTGTCGCCACATCAAACGCCGCAGAACCAGGGTGCACATCAGTGCGTGTTAGTGGACGCGGAGTCAACTTATGAATCGTTTCCAAATAGTGATTGATTCACATCACGGAAGCTTGATGAACTTCGCTTCGTCTAGAGTTGAAAAGAAAGTTGTCTTTTGGCCAGCGGAGTATGAAACAAAGACCGTGCAACACATTTTTAGTCTCCTGGCCCTTTCTCTTATGGTGACCTTTCCGTTTGCTGAAGCTGTTGCGGCTCCGCTAACATGCCAGCAGCTCCCAGCCATTCTCGTGGCTTTCGAGCGTCAACACTACTCGCACCCCAAGCTCGATGGGGCGCTGCAAGCGCGTACGACGGTTCAGTTCGTCAAAGCGCTCGACCCTACCAAAACCGCGCTCCTGCAGAGCGAAGTTGATCAGATCAAGCAACAAACGCTCGACGCCTTCGACAGCATGCGCAGAGGCGACTGCAAACCCATCGAAGCTGCCTACCAGAAGCTCGTGACACGCGCGGAACAAGACTACGCGTTCGCCAAGGCGCTGCTTGGACCGCAGTACAAGCTCGATGAGAGCGTCTCGCTGGTAGTCGACCCCGATCAACGCAGCTACGCAAAAACAGAGGAAGAGCGCAGCGCGCGACTGCGCGACTTCATGCATTTCCAAATGTCGAACTACTTGCTCGCTGGTTTGACGCTCGAGAAGGCGCGCACGCAGCTCGTGCACCGCTACGAGTTGGCAGTGAAGCGCCTGAAAGATCGCCAAGCGAAGTTCGGCTACGTGTCCATGATGGCAGAGTCCTTCGCTGAAGCGCTCGACCCACACAGCTCGTACATGTCGCAAGACACGCTTGCCAATTTCCAGATCGACATGAGCCTTTCGCTCGAAGGCATTGGCGCCGCGCTCAGCTCGCAAGACGGCTTCACCGTGGTCGAAACGCTGGTCCCGGGAGGCCAAGCAGAAAAGACCGGTCAGCTGCGTCCCAAAGACAAGATCATTGCGGTGATGCAACAAGGCCAAGAGCCGGTGTCCACGATCGATCTGGAGCTCGACCAAGTCGTCAAAATGATTCGGGGTAAGAAAGGCACGACGGTCACGCTCACCATCTTGCGTGAAGCCGGTGACAAGCCAAAGACCTTTCAGCTCGCCATCGTGCGCGACAAGGTGGACGTGAGCTCGCAGGCGGCGAAGATCGAATACAAGACCCGAAAAGTAGGAGACAAAACGTACACCGTTGGTGTCCTCGACCTCCCCTCATTCTACGGCGGCCAAGAGTCTGGACGCTGGTCGCACAAAGACGTGCAGCGTTTGCTGGAAGAGGCAAAGAAGAAGCCCGTCGACGCCATCGTACTCGACCTGTCACGTAACGGCGGCGGCTTGCTCGACGAAGCCGTGCGCATTTCCGGTCTGTTCATTCGCCGCGGCGGCGTGGTCGGTACGCTCGACTCAGACAAACAAATGAATGTGCTCGATGACACCGACGAAAGTGTTGTTTACAACGGCCCACTGGTTTTGCTCACCAGCAGCGTCAGCGCTTCAGCCTCTGAAATTCTTGCCGGGGCCATGCAAGACTACAAACGCGCGGTCATCGTTGGCAGCACACAAACCTTCGGCAAGGGCACGATTCAACAAGTGATGCCACTTCCCCTCGACCTCGGCGCCATCAAGGTAACCGTCGGCATGTTCTTCTTACCAGGTGGAAAATCCACGCAGCAAAAAGGCGTTCCGGCCGACGTGCAAATTCCTACCTTGTACGATGGCATTGAGCTCAGCGAAGCCAAAATGGACAACTCGCTGCCGCCACAAGCCATCGCGCCATTCGTCTCGCGTGATGCCAACGGCCAGGGCGCGGCGCACTACAATCCAGTCAGCGAGGCGATGGTGCTGAGCCTCCAGCAAAAGTCCGTCGCACGGCGGGCTAGTGAACCTGGGTTCCAAAAGGTGAAAGCCAAGATTGAGGAGCTCAAAGACAAAAAACCGATCAAGCTCGCCGAGCTGCGTCAGAAGAACAAAGACAAGGGTAAGAACGACGATCGCGACGAGGTCAAAGAGCTAGACGCGGTGGTGCTCAATGAAGCTGTCGCGATTGCCGTCGACGCCGTTTCCGCGCGCTAAGGCGCGTCGCGTGGACGCTCAAGTCAGGTCGACGACGCGCCATTCGTAAGTATCGCCTTTGATCGTCACATCGAAGGTCTCCCCTACCCGAAGACCCATGAGCGCTTTACCCACCGGCGACGTCGGTGTGATCACTGAAACGAAACCATCACCATGCGGCCCGGTCAGCTCAGTCCCGGCACCCACTGGAAGCAAAAAGAAGGTGCGCTCTTCGGACCCATTTTCTGTTTCAGTGGCCACATCAACGAGTGCGCCAACCTGCACAGGCGCTTTTCGATGAAACTTGGTCATCCCGCCGCGCCCCAGACGTTCCAGAATCATGAGCGCATCGCGCGCCCCTTGGGCACGAAAACCCTGTGCCGCGGCCATGGTGCCAAACTCGATAGCTGCCCGCGAATCCTCGCGTTTTTCGCTCTCGGTGGCTAAATTTGCGGCCGCGTCTGCGGAATCGGCGGCGGATTTGCGGGCGATGCCGAGTTGCTGTTCATAGTGACACATCAGGGCATCTAAGAAATGGGTCTTGTCGATGGCCATGCGGCATCATATCTAGGACAGGCCCGAACGGAAAAATTATGGACGCTTCAACAGACATTCGCGACCAGGCGCTGCAACAAGCGGCCGGGGAATATGGGTTGCAAGATTACTACTACGAGTGTGTGCTACCTCTGCTGACCATGCCCAAAGAACAGTGGCCCATGTGCTGCGGTGGCGGCTGCGAGCCTTGCAATGGGACCTTGGTGGCGGTGGCAGATCGTACACTTGAGCTCGTAGAGAAGCAGAGGACTTGAGATGGGCCGTTGGAACGTGAGCGAGTCGAGCGGCGTCATCACACTCACCCTCGAAGGCACGCTCTCGAAAGATGACATGCAGGCTTTTGTCGTAGCGCACAACAAGACCATCGAAGGCATGCAAGGCAGAGACTACAAAGTGTTCTGCGATCTGCGGAGGCTCGCTCCACTCAACGCAGACTGCGCCGCACTCATGGAAAGCGCCAAGAGCTTCAGCAGCTCGCAGCCGAACTTCCGAGGC
>JBIKMD010000654.1:0-3928 GCA_044359465.1 Myxococcota bacterium | reverse complement strand
ATCGGCAGGTACACGCCGCCGTCGATGGCCATTTGGAATTTCCCGGAGTCCATCACGCGGTAACGTGCTTTGGCGCCTGGTGCGAAGCCAATGGGCCAAATGGGGAAGCGGCCGCCCACACCGAGGTCGAAGTTCTCGCCCAGGTTGAAGAAGTAGTGGCCGTTGAGACCAATCCAACCCGTACCGTTCGGGAAAGTGCCGCCAAAGGTGCTACCGCCAAAGTTCAAGTTGGCTTCCGCGCCATTGCCTTGACCGAGCGTTGCGCCACCGCGGGTGCCCCATGAGTAGTAGCCGCTACCGTAGTCAGAGGGCTTGTTGGTGTCTGACTTGGTCTTGCCACCGTTCGAGACCGGTTCGGCTTCTGGTGGTTGCTCTTCCGGGGGCGGAGGCGGCGTTGATTTGTCTTCTTTCGGTGGCGGCGGTGGTGGTGGTGGCGGAGGCGGTGGCTCTTCTTTGGCCGGCGCCGCCTTCTTCTTGGCCGCACTGACTTGTGTTGGGGCTAGCGTGGTGATTGCGAACGTGGCGATCGCAAATCCAGTCAACAATGCGCGAATCTGCATGAACTTCTCCTTCTCGAAAATACGGCGTGCGCCCTACAGCAACGCACTTATTCGGTCAATTAGCCCCAGGCTGGCTATAAAACGCTTAAGTGGGACTAAAACGAGACGCGGTACCCCGTCCTCTCGCTCTTTTTCACTGGGCAAATCCGCTGTCATACGCTACCCCTGCGCCCCTTATGTCGTTGCTCGTCGTCTCTGATCGTCGCACTGAATCTGCTCTCATTGCCGCCCGCCTTCGCCTCCGCGGCTTGCCGATTGAAGCGCGTCCGGGCGCTGAGTCTCCGCGTGTGGTGGTGGTCGCGAAGCGCGACTTGGAACCCATTGAACGCGCCATCATTCAGCGTGTGCGCGAGCGCGGTGGTTTTGTGCTTCAGCTCGAACGCGACGGAGACGCGCCGATTGCTGAAGCCCTTGCTGTTGCTGTTCCGGCGGGTCTCGATGACGTCGCAGGTCTCGCCGAGCTCGCGTGGCTACAAAGTCTGCACGCGACGCGACTTTGGAAAGTGGACCTTGAACGCATGGCACCGACGCGTTTGCTCAAAGCGCTCAAAGCCGCGCGCGACGTCTTCGCGCTGGAAGCACGCATTGGTGGGCGGGATGTACGCATTGACATTGAACGCGGAGAGATTCGCTCGGCACGCTACGGTACGCTGCGCGATGAGCTAGCCCTTAGTGCGTTCGAGCAAGCCAAAAGCGGCAGCGTGACCATTCGTTTGACTGAAGCCACACTGCGCGAAGAGCTGCTGCAGGATTCCAAGGCAGGCACGCCGGTTTCGTTTGTCGCGCCGCCTCGGGTGCAATTTCAGGCCGAACAAACGCGGGGGGCCCAAGCGCTCGATGCTCACCCGTCGCAAGCAGTCGAAGCGATTGTCACCGAGGTCATTATTGGTGAGCGGGGTACTGCCACCAGCCTCCCTGAAACGGTGGTTGCAGCCGCCGCGCCAATCGCCTCCGTGGTGGCGCCAAGCCCTGCGCCGAGCGTTGCTGACCTGCCGCTTGCCTCTGAATCGCCCGCGATCGATCTAGATGAAAACCCATTTCTCGAGCAGCAGAAACGCGCACGTCAGGTCCTTCTTGGCGTTGGGGCGCTGTTGCTGCTTGCCGTGGTGCTGGCCGCGCGTGCGCTGCTGACGCCCTCTGCCACGCCAGAACCGCCACCAGTTGCTGTTGTGAAACCCACGCCAGCGCCGGTTGCGCCCGTTGAGGAAGAAGCGCCTTACGAGCTCCCGGCGCTCAGCGCGGAACGTACCTTGCGCCTCGAGTCGGCGCTCAGTGAAGCCCGCGCGCTGCAGGCACAGAAAAAGTGGGCCGAAGGTGTGGCGCTCTTTGAAGCCGCCATCGCCGAGGGGCCCACCAAACCGCAGTATCTGCTCACATTGGCGCGCATGTATTTGGACGGCAGCCAACTCGATCCGGCCTTCACCTACGCGGAACGAGTGAGCAAAGCGGCGCCGGCCATGGCCGATGCCTATTTGATCATGGGTACTGTGCTGCAGCTCAAAGATGCAGACTGGGCGAGGACGCGCGCGCTCTACGAACGCTATCTCGAGCTTGCGCCCGCGGGGGCCCACGCCAAGGACGTTCGTGCCATTCTTGCCCGCCACTGAATTGCAGCCTCATTGGCACCTGCGATGAAACGGCCAGGGCTCTTGATTCATTCGACATTTGTGAACTAAGCCGCGCGCTTTAAAAGGTAGGATCCAAGATGGCGTACGTCGTTGCTGAACCCTGCATCAAATGTAAGTACACCGACTGCGTGACGGTGTGCCCCGTCAATTGCTTCTATGAAGGCGAAAACTTCCTCGCCATCAACCCAGACGAGTGCATCGATTGCGGCGCCTGCGTGCCAGAGTGCCCGAGCGAAGCGATCTTCAGCGAAGACGACCTTCCAGAGAAGTGGAAAGAGTTCACTGCGCTGAACGCTGAGCATGCCAAAAAATGGCCAAACATCAGCGCCAAGAAGAATCCACCACCAGACGCTGACACCTGGAAGGGTGTTGAGAAGAAGCGCGACAAGCTCAGCACCAAGCCTGCTTAATGGCAAACGGCGCGAAGCCTCTCATTGCCATTCAGGGGGAGCGCGGCTCGTTTAGTCACGAAGTCGCTGAGCGTCTGTTTGGTAAGGGCGTGGCGATCCTCGAGTGCGAAACCTTTCCCAAGCTCTTTGCTAGCACTTTCGGTCGTGCAGCCAAGGCTGACGCGGCGCTTGTTCCGATTGAGAACGCACTCTACGGCTCCATTCACCAAAATTTCGACCTACTGCTGAAGCATCGCGCGACGATCTTTGCTGAGGCCTATCATCGCATCGAGCTGTGTCTGATCGGGCTGAGCGGAAAGACCATCGAACGCGGCAGCACTGTGCTCGTGCATCCGGTCGCAGCAGGACAATGCACTGGCTTTCTAAAGAAGCACCGACTCAAAGTGCAACTCGCAGCCGACACGGCAGGCGCTGTACGCGATCTGGTGGAACGCAAACCCGCCGGCACTTACGCGATAGCGAGTGCGCATGCTGCGAAGCTCTACGGCGCCCAGGTACTCGCGCGAGGCATTGAAGATGACGCCAAAAACTTCACGCGATTTTTGGCAGTGAGCGAAAAGCCGCGGCAGCTGAAACGCTCAGGTGACGGACACAAAACCTCACTGGCATTCGTGTTGCCAAATACGCCAGGCTCTTTGTTTCGAGCGCTCGGCGCGTTCTCGCTGCGCGACGTAGATTTGGCGAAGTTGGAATCGCGCCCTATGCGCGGACGTCCCTTCGAATATTTGTTCTATCTCGATGTCGTGGGGTCGCTCAGTGACCGCAACGTGCAGCGCGCCGTGGAACACCTGCGCGAGATTGTCGAGCAGCTTTGGGTGCTTGGGTCTTATCCGCGCCACGCGGCAAGAGAATAACTAGAGCTTGTCCGGAGATCGAGTTCGCTTCGACGCACGCCTCCCTGCAATTGAACAGTGGACTTCGACTGCCCGCCCACCCCAGCGAGCGCCTGGTCGAGCCCGAGGTCGTAGTGGTAGCCGAGTGGCCGTGGCCGTGAGCGGTAGTTGCACCGAGATCGTGTCCCAAACTGTTACAGGGCTCTCGCGTCGGAAGACAAATCCGCTTGCAGCACCGTCGATAGTTTTCTTCTGGACAAAGGCATTCGATTCAACTTCCAGCAGCTCGATGTGTATCGCCGAGCGATAGAGTTGCTTTCACTCGCCAGATTGATGCTCAACGAAATTCCACGCGGATACTCGACGATCGCGGACCAGTTTTCGTCTCGCTTCGATTTCGGTTCCGCTCAACATCGCAGAAGCGCAGGGTGTGGTGCTTCGTACCCTGCAGATGCAAACAAAGTTGATTCGAAAACGCTTGGTCGCCTACGGCCACG
>JBIKMD010000655.1:0-3928 GCA_044359465.1 Myxococcota bacterium | reverse complement strand
GCTGACTTCTTAGGGGCATCGGCCGCTTTTTTGGCAGGGATCGCGCCGCCAGCTTCGGCGTTGGTCTTGCCAGGAAGCTGCGCCGCATTGGGATCGACCTTCTTGTAACCGGCAGGCACCGCAAAGTCGCTCGGTGCGGCGCTCACCTTCTCGTATTTCACCGTCTCAGTGACATAGCTCATTTTCTTGCCCATCATCTCAATGACGATGACCGACCTCAGCGGGTACCCATTTTCGGTTTTCGCGAAGACGTCGCCCCAGTTGCTACCGGTGGCGCCTTTCATCATGTCGGCGAACTGCTTGGCATAGGGCGCCAGGTCCGCGAGCTCGACGCCTTTGGTGTACCAAACTTCGCCAAGCGGAGCGCCGCCTTGTTTGAGCAAAAACTTGGTTGCGTCGAGGCCAATGATCTTCTGCTTTTCTTGGGTGGCCTCCATGGTGAGTGGCGCCGTCTGTTTTTGAATCATGTCTTCGTAGGCCTTACGCTGCTCGGGTGGGAAGCTAGCGGCCTGCGCTTTCATCGCCTCCATGGCGCGCTTCATCTGCGCGATCATCTCCGATACCTTCATCTCTGTGTACTGCTTCTTCTCATGATCGAGCATGAGCAGGTTGTCGGTTTTGAAGTCGACGATCGAGCTCGACTGGGCGCCGTTGTCCGTACGCAGCTTGGCGCCGTCCCAAAGCATGATGCTCTTTTGCTCCGGCGGTGATGCGGCCGTTGGTGGGCCAGACATGCTGACTTTTTGTTCGATCCGATGCGCTGAGACGAGGGCAAGCAGAAGCAAGATCTTCACGAGGGCATCCTTTGACGGCGAAAATACAGGAATAAACTGGCGGCAAAAAACGCCGTCAGAAGAGAAACGAATTGACTCGTAGATAAGACGCGCGGGATCAAGAAGCCGCGTTCCACATCGCCGCGTAGGACTTCGCAAACGGAGCGTAAAATCGGATACAACACGAGCCACGTGAGCAAGAGCTGACCGTGGTAACGTTTGTGTTGGCGCTGCCACAGCAGCAAGAAGAACAACACGAGCTCGCCTGCGCCTTCGTACAATTGCACAGCGTGTACCGGCAGCGGATGATCGAACAGACCAATGAGGTTCTGGGCGTGCTGTGTCTGTTGGACAACACTGTCAAAGGGATAGGTGACCCCAACGCCGGACAGCGTGACCGATCCAAAACAACACCCTGCGGCGATGCACCCAAGGCGCCCCCACACGTGGTTGAACGCCACCATGCCGATCATGATGTCCGCAATCTTGAAGAATGGCTGCGCATGCCGTCGGCACCACCACACTGCGTAAGCCATGGCAGCAAAGAAGCCGCCGTAGAACACGAGCCCCCCGCGCCAAAAATAGAAGATCTCAATGGGATGCGCCGCGTAGTCCCGCCAGTTGACGATGAGAAAGAGAATGCGCGAGCCGACGAGGCCGACCATGAGCAAATAGAACGCGAGATCCGTGAACTGATCTGGTCGCGCTTCGCCGAGGCGTCTCGCTTCGCGTGAAATCATTTGCGAGGCGAGAACGAAACCGATGGCGATCAAAATTCCGTAGGCATGCACGGGCTGTGGCGCATCGAAGGGCCCGAACGCGGGTAGCTTGAAGAAGTAAGGAAACACTAGGGTACCGCCCGATCCTCGAAGAGCACGTAGTACGCGACGAGCCAACAAAGCCAGAGCGTAAGCCAGCCCATACCTCGCGCCATTTCGTAGGTGAAAAACGCTTGTCCCATGATGCCTCGCGAGAGCAGCGCAAAAGCAACGATAGGAAGTGCCGCTAGTCCACGTGTCAGTGTCGTCGTGCGGGCGAGCACCAGTTGCAAGAGTGGGATGATGCCAATGAGTCCCGTGTACCACCCAAGCGGCGACAAAAAGAAAGTCATGAACAGGGCAAAACGCACGCTCGCCAGCTCTGCCGGCTGACCTTTGACTAGCTTGTAGAGCAGGACGCCGCCTGCTGGAAGCAGCGCTAGCAACGCCAGCCCATAACCAACGAGCATGTGTTCGCGAGAAGCGGGATGAAATCCAGCGAGGCAGGCCATACCAAAGGCGCCTTGGTTATCACGCCAGCAAATCCATGGTTCGAGGCTCGCGCCGAGGAGCCGCAGCCAACTTACGGTAAGCGTGAGCGTCTGCATCTGGCCAAAATAAAGCATGGGCGCCAGAAGTCCGAAGGCGAGGCCGAGGACGATCCCGAGCGCGCGGCGTTTGGCGAAAAAGAACAACGCAATCACGATGAACGCTACGAATGTGATTTTGACCAGCGCGGCCAGCGCGAGGATCGCACCCGATAGAATGGGCGCTCGCGTCTTCAGCAACTCACTCGCTGCGACTGCGCCGAACAACAGGGCGTCGATTTGGCCGAGTGAAAAATGTTGTTGCAGCGAATTGAGAACAGCAAAAAACGCCAGCAATGAGCCCACTAGGCGCCAGCGCTCGGGGAGTACATTCGAGCCCCACACCACGAAAAGCGCAAGCCCGAGACCATTCAGCCCGTTCCAAAGATAGAAGGTCGTGAGCGGGGGGAGGAGGGTGAGCGAAGTAAAGACGAGGGCGAACAGAGGCGCATATTTGTACGGCATGCTCTCGTCTGGCTGGTAGAGCGTTTCGCCAGCGAGCAGACGGGCGCCCGTTTTACGAAATACCTCGAAATCGATGCCCGGTGTGCCGTTGCGATGGGCCGCGATGTTGAGCGCTACCCCGACGGCGAGTGCGGCCCACACCCAAAAAGTGTGGCGCGCGTAATATTTCATCAGAGCAGACAAGTGGACGTCGTGCTTACGTTGTGCTTAGCCGAGAGTCCATATGAGCAAATCCGAGCGCGCTGAGCATCACCTGCGGGGTCTCTACGAATTCGAACGTGCGATCGCCGTGGGACGTTTGCTCGCCGGTACGGACGAGGCTGGCGCTGGACCGCTCGCGGGTCCGGTCGTGGCCGCTGCTGTGATTCTGCCAGAGGAACCCATCGTGGGGCTGAACGACAGCAAACAGCTCAGTGAGAAGGTGCGCGAGGAACTGTTCGTCACCATCAAGGAAAAGGCCATCGCTTACGCGATTGTCGAGATTTCCGCGGACGAAATCGATCGCATCAATATCTTCCAAGCCTGTCTCAAAGGCATGACGCAGGCCGTACATGCGCTCAAAGTTCGGCCGGAGTTCGTGCTGACTGATGCTCGCCGCCTGCCCATGCTCGGCATTGAGCACGAAGCGGTGATCAAAGGTGATGCACGCAGCGCTTCCATTGCCGCTGCGTCGATTCTTGCAAAAGTCCATCGCGACCACTTGATGGTCTCTCTTGATACGCAATATCCGGGTTACGGTTTTGCGAAGCACAAAGGGTACGGCACCGGCGATCACATTCGTGCGCTGACCGAGCTCGGCGCTTCTGCCGTGCATCGCAAAACGTTTACACCGGTCAACAACAAGCAGATGAGCTTCGGCTTCTGAGGGAACAATGTCAGGTCATTCAAAATGGTCGACCATCAAACGCAAGAAGGGCGTGATTGACGCAGCCCGTGGTAATCTTTGGACCAAGGTGATCAAAGAGATCACCGTCGCAGCGCGCATGGGCGGCGGCAGCCCTGATGGCAATCCGCGTCTGCGCATGGCGCTAGACAAAGCCAAAGCGGCCAACATGCCGCGCGACAACGTCGAACGCGCGATCAAAAAAGGCACCGGCGAGCTCGAGGGTATCAGCTACGAAGAGCTCGTGTTCGAAGGTTACGCGCCGGCCGGTGTGGCCGTCTACATTGAAATTCTGACTGACAATCGCAACCGCACCTCCGCGGAGCTGCGGACCTTGTTTGGCAAAGCTGGCGGCAACATTGGCGCGCAAGGCAGCGTTGCGTTCATGTTCAACAAAAAGGGCCAATTCGTTTTTGAGGCTGCGAAGCACTCGGAAGATGCTGTCATGGAAGTGGCGCTCGA
>JBIKMD010000653.1:0-3931 GCA_044359465.1 Myxococcota bacterium | reverse complement strand
CGGGCGCGAGCACGTGGCCCCGGCGCCTCGTTTCGAGCTTGGTGTGAAAGTGGGACCGTATTATCCGTTGATCGATAGCGATGAAGACGCGAATCGTTTGTACGGTTTGTATTTCGCCGATGGCGACTATCGTCAGGGCCTCTTCTCCAAGAACGCGCGCGTGCGTGTTGACCTGAACTTCGATGTCTACGTGCTGCAGAAGTTTGGCCTGCTTGGCTTCACAGGGACCGCCGGTTTTTGGACCGCAGAAGGAAGAGCGCGCAATTGCGAGAATGGGGCGTGCGCTACTATTGAGGGGCTGCGGCAAGCGCCAAAGACGTCGGACAAAGTCGAGATGTTCATCATTCCGCTCAGCATTGGGCTCGTCTACAAGCTCGACATTTTTTGGCGTCGCTGGGGTGTTCCACTCATTCCCTACGTGCGCGGCGGCATCGATGCGTATTTTTGGCGGGTGGACTCTGGTGGCAGACAAGCGCGCGTTGCGGGTTCCGTTTACTCCGTTGGCTTGAAGCCCAATGGTTACGCTGCGGGTGTGACTTTCGGTGGCCACGTGAATCCCGGTCTAGCATTTGCGCTCGATGTGATTGAGCCAAATGCTGCACGGCGTGCCTACTCGTTTTTGGGTATCAAAGGCAGCTATCTCACGGCCGAATGGATGTTCGCCTTCATCGACGATTTTGGCAGCGCGTCATCCTGGAATCTCTCACACAGCACCTTCAATGGCGGCATCGCCGTCGAATTCTGATCGACGGAGACTGCGTGCGAAACCTCAAGCTCGTCATCGAGTATGACGGGACCAACTTTGTTGGTTGGCAGAGCCAAGAGCGCGGCGATTCCATTCAAGAAGCGTTCGAGCGTGTGCTCATTCAGATGACGGGTGTGCGCCCCATCTTGCGTGTTGCTGGTCGCACCGATTCTGGTGTGCACGCCCGCGCGCAAGTGTGCACGTTCAAGACCGAATCGAAGATCTCGATTGAGCGTTTTGCGGGTGGGCTCAATGCGCTACTGCCTCGCAGCGTAAGCGTGCACAGTGTGGAAGAGGTACCACTCGATTTTGACGCCAAACGTTCGAGCCAATGGAAACGCTACCGCTACAGTATCTATCAAGCGCGCTATCAAGCGGCCCAGTTGCTCCCATATTCATGGCACTTGATCAAAACGCTAGACATCGAGGCGATGCAGCGCGCGAGCAGGTACCTCATTGGTGAGCTCGATTTCGAAAGCTTTCGGGCCGTCAAATGCCAGGCGAAACACGCGCATCGTGAAATGTACGGCATCGAGATCATGCGTGAGCCGCGGCCGCCCATGGGGGACTTGGTGCACATTACCTTCCACGCGGATGCGTTCGTGCGGCACATGTGCCGCGTTCTCACTGGGACCTTGGTCGAGGTAGGGCGGGGTGACCGCACTCCCGAATCCATTGCCGATGTCCTTGCCGCTCGAGACCGCACGCGTGCAGGCGTCACCGCGCCGCCGCAAGGGCTGTGTTTGCTCGAGGTGAGTTATGTGCCGCACCCCGGTGCCAAGCGTAAGCGCAAGCTCGAACAACCTGCCCTGGTAGAAGAGGACAACACCGCGGCGGCCGAGACGACAGGGGATGACGAATGAACGTCGTCCTGGCGATCCTGGTGGCTTTGCTGAGTGCGCTGCTTGCGTCGCTCGTTGCGGAGCCAGCGACACTGGTGGCTGTTGACGCCATGCTCGCGATCAAAATGGTCGGGTTCACTACCGCTATTGTCGTGCAGATCGTTCGCGATGGCGCCGTGCTCATGTGCATCGCGCTGCTTGGCGCCACGTTCGCCTATGTTCATCGCATGAGCATGCTGGGATTTTTAGCGCTCGCCGCCGTGCTCATCGCTGGAATGGAACCGTTGTTTTCTGCACGCATCGATATCGTCGCCGCAGCCTGGGGGAGCTTTCGGGTGGTTGGGCGTTTATCCGCTGTCACGTTCGCACTGACCTTTGCGTCGTACCTGGATACCTTGGCGGACAAACCGCGCGGCTTGTTTCGCTCGGGCGCGCGATTCTTGATTAGCATGACGTTCATCGCGATCGCTCAAGTGCTTTCTAGCGTCGTACCCGTGCGCAAGCTCCTGTTTGGACTCACACGTTCGCTTGGGCTGACGATCGTCATTGATGATG
Source organism: Myxococcota bacterium (assembly GCA_044359465.1). GTDB lineage: Bacteria > Myxococcota > JADLHZ01 > JADLHZ01 > JADLHZ01 > JADLHZ01. The sequence continues at coordinate 1,789 of JBIKMD010000653.1, read as the reverse complement.
CTGAAGCGGGCGAGGCGTGGCAGACCGCGCCCGGTTTCAGCGCTCATGCGCGGACGGCGATCGAACGGCTGGCGGTGGCTACGATCGTACCTGGGCAAGTCGACTTACCGCCGCTTCGCTTGCTGTTGTCCATGCCGCAGCTCGTACTTGGTCAGCCGCCGCGGACGGCGTTTGTTGTGCGCCGCGAGCCCTCGCGTCACGCTGCGTTCAACACGTTCATGCCAGCGCGTATCGAGATTGAACCTAAGGCAGGAGAAGAAGAAGCTAAGGCTTCAAATTGATCTTGGCAGTCGTGGTCGAGGTATAGAAGCAGGGCGAGTGAAGCGCCCAGAACGCTGCGTCGATACCGACGGAGCGCCCACGGCCACTCGGCTACGACTACCAGCTCGGCCTCGACCAGGCGCTCGCTGGGGTGGGTGGGCAGTCGAAGTCCACCGTTCAATTGCGGGGAGGCGGGTGCCGAAGCGAATTCAATCTCCGGACAAGCATTAACTAGAACTAGAAGCTGACGCCCGCGCGATGGCCAAACCTCACGAGCGCCAGCTTCCAGTTTGCACTCGCGTCCCCCCGCGGCCGCGACTGCTTCCGTTAGATCACGAGCCCACCCGCACGTGATCTTTCAGCTTGTGAAACAACTTGGGACCAATTCCTTTGACGCGCATAAGCTCGGTCACGCGGCGAAAGGGCCGTTTCTCCCGAAAGGCCACGATCGCCTGTGCCTTCTTGGCGCCAATGCCAGGCAGTGCTTCGAGCTCGCTCGTGGGCGCGCTGTTTAGGTCGACCGCCGCCATCGCCTGCGATGCGAAGAGCACTAACAGCGCAAAGACCAAGGCTCTCATTGCATCCCCGGCGGAAAGAGATCGTTTGGAAGCTCGTTCAAGCTCGGCGAACGGGTGTCCCGCTTCGGTTCGCGGCGCACTTGGAGCTTGGTGCCCACGGGATAGGCGTCGAGCAGCAGTGTGATCGATTGATCTTTGTTGAGAAAACCGCGGCCGAGCTTGATCCAAATCGTCTTTGTTTTGTCTGGGAACTTCTTGTCTGGCTGCTCGTTGAGGCCAAACACTTCAAATCGTCCTTCTTCGTATTCCATGACTCGCTATCCCCCAAGGCGTTGCACCGACTTGATGCCAACGGCTGTGCACCAGGATTTCAAGTGCCGTGCCACGACCCATGGGGAGGGCATGAAGTGAAGCAGAACAACGGCTTAGCCTAGGGACAGCGGACCCAGGGCTGTCCGAATTTCGGACACTCTGTCCGACGCTGACACAGCGAAAAAAGACACAAATCTGGCTGCCCGCTCCAAATGACGCTACGCTTCAACCCAGTTATGTCGAAAAAGAAAACGATACACTTCAAAGTTCTCAAGGGTGACAACATCGGTGACGTCATCACCTTGAACCAAGGCACCTGTCGTCTCGTCGGTCGCCACTTGGCCGAGAACGAAACGGTGATGCTCGGGCTCGATGGTAACCGTTTGCTCGACGCAAACGAGGTCGCCACCTTCGACAAAAAACTCACGACGGCGATGCAGCCCGCAAAGGCCTCTCCCACCAAAGGTCTCAGCGCGTTTCAGCGCGGCGCTGACATCATCTTCTCCGATGAGTCGATCTCCCGGGCGCACGCGATGCTCTTTCTCGATGGTGAAGATGCAGGTGTCGTCGATCTCGCGTCCACCAACGGCACCTTCGTCAATGACAAAGGTCTCACTGCTGCCACCTTGAAGATTGGTGACAAGGTCAAGTTCGGTAAGACGGTCCTGCAGCTTTCCGAGTAAGCGAGCGCTGTCAGG
>JBIKMD010000652.1:0-3935 GCA_044359465.1 Myxococcota bacterium | reverse complement strand
AACTACAGGAAGCAAAGAAACCTTAGCCTGGTGTTGGTAGTCGCGTGTATGCACCCCTGTAGGCGAAGCCCTCGCGCCAAAGGCGCGGAGCAAAACGAACAACGTGACTCGAGCACGACGGAGAAGAAACAATGGCAGGCAGCATAGGCGCACCCCCAAGCACTGGTTATTCGCCCGCCAGCATCCCAACGAACGATGCACCAAGTGTGGGTTCCAATGGCGAAGCCCTCCCTGTGGACGGGCAAGTCTCAGCCGATGGGAAAGTCTCCGTCGAAGGGCAAACCCAGCAGCCCTCCAGTGACTTCCCCTCGGAACCCGCTGCGCGCTACGAAGGCAGTCCGAAATCGAGCAGCAAGGGCGCTCCGCCGCCGGCTGGTTTCGGCCCGACTGAAGTCATCACCAGCGGCGGCCAAGATGTCCGCGGCGGCTCGCTCAGCAGTGAGATGAGCGACATGGCAAACCTGACAGCGTCGGTTTTCAGATCGAAGCTAGAGGGCAAAAGCGAAGAAAAGAAGGTCAAGCTTCAGAGCGCTGAGAATTTCGCTAAACTGGGCGCTGCAGCGCGCGAGAATTTGTCGGCGACGAAGAGCGAAATTTCGCGTCTCGAAGGCAAGGACGAGCTGAGCGACGGCGAACAGTCGAAGCTCGACAAGCTGAGAGGCGCCGCCGCGCAGCTGGAAGTGACGGTGAGCGACCTCGACAGCAAAGCGTCAAATCTGCGTAGCGAGGCGACCGACATCGACAAAGACATGGATGCCATCCGCGGCCAGCTCAAGACGGCGCTCGCCAACCTCGAACGCGCGGAAAATGCCAAAGAAAAGAACAAAGCCGCTGCGCAGGAGCAGTCGAAGCCGCAGCAAGGTCAGAACACCGGCAACGCTTCGAACAAAGGGCAGCAGGAAAACATCAAGGGCTTGCTGACGACGCTCAACCAAATCTTCCCGAGCCCGGCGGATATCGCCGAGATGGCCGCGAAGGGCCCTATGCTCGAGGCGAAAGCCGGGGCGCAGCGCGGCTGAATTTTGCGCTACCGCTTCGCTACTTAGGCCCGGGCTGCAATTTTTGCCGAATCTGCTCCAAAAGTGACTCGACCGCTGTGCGCTGTTCCTCGGGAACTGGTAGCCCTGACACCTTGTCTAGGAGCATGCGCGCAAGATCGTGCTCGCCACTTTCAACCGCAACACTCACAGCCGCTAAACTGGCGCTCAGCGGATTGGCGCCTTGGCTGAGCGAGCGCGTAAAATTGCGCATTGCCGCGAGCCCATCTCCTAAGAGCGCGTGAACGGCGCCAAGCTCGAGCGAAACGTCGACGTTCTTGTCGCCAATCCAATACAGGTTCTGTTCAACCGCCTGCATTTGCCGCAAAAGCCTCATCCGCACTTGCGCTGGAACGTTGCTGCCCAATGCGAGCGCAGGCAGCAGCTTTGGAAAAAAATGATGAAAGAGATTGGGATCGCCGCACGATAGCTCGAGCGCAAGCGCGGCGAGCTCAACATTGGGCGCGCTGGTCACCGCACTCAGGCCGAGGAGGCGATGCACTTCGCCAGAGCTCGCTTCGCCGAGCAGGTGTTGCTCGAAAGCGAAGGCGACCTCACTCAGCTCTTCCACGTCTGCGCCAAAGGCCAGAATGAGGTTGCACAAAGACGTAAGCGGCGTGCCCGCAATTGCGAGCCCACCTCGTCGAAGCGCGAAATTACCGAGCGTAAAAAAATCGACGCTTACTGAAATGCAACCGCCATGACGTTCGAGCTCCGGGGCATCGCGAGACGCGAACGAAGGATGCGCGATGGCCTTGTCGGCAATGAGCCACAGCGCTTGGCCGCCAGCGATCTCATTGAGCCCGCGAAGCGCCGCAATTCCTGCGGTGGGAAAAACGAATGAATGTCCGTCCTCGATCGCGTGAGAACGCAGCAGCGCTTCGAGCTCTGCGTCGGCGTAATGCGGCTGGTTGACAGGTTTGAGCACGCGCGTTTCGCTGAGCTTGGCAAGGTCGTCGCCGCTGTTGATGCCGAGCAGCCATTCTTGCAAGACGCCCCCTTCAAAGAGAAAGGCATCGCCAGGCAACGTATCGAACACGTAGTTCGCAACAAAGCAGATCGGGCCTTGGCCGCCGTCGATGCGGGCGCCTGATATCGCGAGCGTAAGAGGGCCAGGAGTCGCAAGGTCGAGCTCTGCGAAGTCTAAGCTCCCGTCCTCAATGAAGGGTTGCAGCTCAGGCTTTGCGCGGAGCAGCGCGATATTGTTCGCATTGAAGTCGGTCATGACGTAGCGAACATGCGGCAGTGAATCGCGGCGCGTGAGTCGCGCAAGCTCACGCATGAAATGAAAGCCAAAGCGACCCGTGCCGGAACCAAGCTCCACCAAGTGCACGCGCTCAACGGTTGGCGAGCGTTTACGCACGTATTGAAGCCACGTACGCACAACGAACGCATAGCGGCGTGCCATGTGCGGCGTGGTGGTGATCCCAGAGGGCACTGCTCCAAGATGCCAAGCCTCATGGCCAGCCGAAGCGTAATAATCCCGCGTGATCTCCCACACCAAAGACTGCGAGTAGCTCACCGGATCTTGCTGCCCCCAAGGGGCCTTGCTTCGGGGCGTTGGCATCGCCGGAGTTTTGCATGTAGCGAGCGTTCGGCAATTTTTCCTGTTACGAGGGGCGCATGGAGCTCAGCTGCATCGAAGTCGAACCCGGGCGCATTGAAGTCGCACCCGCAGAGCACAAACGACGTTGGATGACGGACACTCCAAATGGCTATGCATACCGTTGCGTCCCACTCGCGGTGGCCAATGCGCATGGTTGGAATATGCTCTGCCCGGTTTCTTTTCGCGCGACGTGGAACGGCGGCAGCGGCGTCGATGCGATTGCGATCGAAGCGGAAGACGCCAAGGCGCCGTGGCCCCACGAGCTTGTTGAAAGCCATTTTGGTAGCGGCGTGCTCACCTTCAATCCGCTGCTGATCTTTCGGACAGAGCCTGGCTACGACTTGTGGGTGTGCGGCCCACCAAACGAAGGCAAGGACGGCATCGCACCGCTCTCTGCGGTAGTTGAGACCGATTGGTTGCCGCATACCTTCACGATGAACTGGCGCTTCACTCGGCCAAACCACACCGTGCGCTTTGAGGCGGGAGAGCCGTTTTGTTTTTTCTTCCCGATTAAGCGCGGCCTTGTTGAAGAAAGCCGGCCGCGCCTAGCCACGCTCGAGCAAGATCCCGAGCTGTCGAAACAATACTTCGCGGCCCGCGCTCGCAGGAACTCTTCGCGCCTGGCACCCCGCGATCCGCGCGATGTGTTTCAGACCTGGTACGCGCGGGCCGAGCTGCCGAAAGGTGGCGAGGCGCCGGTGACTGGGCACAAGGTTAAAAGCAAACCCGAGCCGTTCACACGCTGATGTGATTGACGCTATCGCAAAGGCGCTGAACGAGGAGAGATGAGATGACACAAGCTGTACTTCGACAAGACCTTGGCGTCCTGAGGCTGACGGGAAAAGACAGTCGCGACCTTCTGCAACGTCTGAGTACCAACGACGTTCTAAAACGACGCGTGGGCGATGTCGTAGATAACGTGCTCACGACCGAAAAAGGCCGTGTGCTCGACGTCGTGACGATGATCTTTCGCGACGATGCCTTGTGGCTCGTGACACGTGGACCGCCTACTGTTGCCGGCGAACACATCGACAAGATGACCTTTCGTGAAGACGCGAAGGTCGCTGTGGCACCGTGGGTGGTGGCGCACCTCATTGGTGGCGCCGCCACGCTGCCGGCCATGCCCCGCGGTTTCGTCGTCCAAGGCGCAGTCGCCGGCGTGAATGGCTTGCACGTGATTGGGCCGGCGGCTGCGGTGGAAACGGCAATTTCAGGGATCGCCCGTATGAGCGACTTCGAGCAGTTTCGCGTGCGCGAGGGCATTGCCGCGTATGGCAAGGAGATTTCCGAAG
>JBIKMD010000651.1:0-3940 GCA_044359465.1 Myxococcota bacterium | reverse complement strand
GGCGGGCAGTCGAAGTCCACTGTTCAATTGCAGGGAGGCGTGCGTCGAAGCGAACTCGATCTCCGGACAAGCTCTAGCTAGCTCGGCTGTCTAGTGCGACAGCGGTGTCCAGCACACTCGCATCGCAGATGGTGACCTTCGACGCAGCAGTAGGGGCTCAAGACCATGGTCGACACACCGTCCTATCTGGGTGCGATGGTGTCGCCCTATGCCGGCCTTGGCTTTACAGTGCACGGCAAGGTCGGCGCGTTCTTCGTGCAAGCGCAGTGGGGTCCTTCGATCTATGTGCGTTCGGAAGCGCAGCGCTTAGATGAGCCTGATCGTAGTGCCGCGACCATCGGGTGGCTCGGAACGCCGTGGCTCGTGCTCGGTGGGCAGTGGGGAAAAGAACGTCGCCCGAGCTGATTTCGGGAAGCCGCGCAAACTCGGAGGGCGTGCTGATCAAATCGCGGCTGCGGCGTCTGCGTATTCTTCTTCTGTAATGCGGCCAAGCGATTTGAGCGCGTCAAGCAAACGTTTGGCGCGGCGTTTGAGCCACTTCGAAGGCGCGCGTGGATCGGTTTTCAGCGGCATGGGGACCATCGCTGCGAGTAGCACGGCTTGCGCTGGGCTCAGCGTGAAGGCCGATTCTTGAAAGTAGTAGCGCGACGCTTCTTCAATGCCAAAGATGCCATCGCCCCATTCGATCAGATTCAAGTACAGCTCGAGGATGCGGTTTTTCTCCACGTCTTGTTCGAGGCGGTGGGTGAGAATGGCCTCTGTCACTTTGCGCATGGGATTACGCGACGGCGAGAGATAGATGTTTTTGATCAGCTGCTGGCTGATCGTGGAAGCGCCGCGAAAGTGGCCGTCTTTGATGCCTTTCTCCATCGCGTCTTTGATCTCGTCGAAGTCGAAACCGTCGTGCGTATAGAAGTCGCCGTCCTCACTCACTCGGATGGCTTCGCGCAGGAGTGGGGAAATGTTGCGCAGGCTCACCCAGCGTTTGCGAATCTTGAACTTACGTCCTTCTTCGCGCGCTTGTTCGCTGCGTAGTGCCATCAGCGCGGTGACGTCAGGCGTGGTCTTTGCGAGCACGGAAGGGTCCGGGAGTGAGGCGATGTAGTACACCGTACCCAGCGCAAAGCCTGCCGTGAGCAGCCACGGAAGCAGCCCTCGTCTTTTCTTCGCCTTCGCCATCTCCCGCGCGATACACTCCCTTCATGGGCGAAGAAATGGTCCGCGCGACAGTCCTCGTGATGGGCAAGGTTCAAGGCGTGTTTTTTCGAGCGTCGACAATGGAGCAGGCCCAAAGTCTTCGCGTCAGTGGCTGGGTTCAGAATCTTCCTGACGGCGGCGTCGAAATGGAAATCGAGGGCTCACGCTACGGCGTGGAGGAGCTCATCAAGTGGGCGCACACCGGTCCGCCCCAGGCGACCGTCGAGCATGTGAGTGTTCGCTGGGGGAAGTACACGGACGAATTCCGCACCTTCATGGTGCGTTAGCATTCGCTCCCGAGGGTTGAGAGCAAGCTTGGGCTTCCGAGGTGCGAAAAAACGGTCACCCAAAAAAGCACGCAAGCGCACTACTTGACCGCTCGCGGAACCTCGCGCATGCGGCATCATGGCGAGAGACCTATCGTTTTACCGCGCGCTCCCTAAAGCAGAGCTGCACTGTCACTTGGACGGCAGCTTGCGACCCGAAACGATGCTCGCGCTCGCGGAGCAAGATGGCGTCCATTTGCCGTTCCGAGATGTCACCGCGCTGAAGAAAGCAGTTCGCGCGGGTGAAGTGCGCGAGTCGCTAGAGGATTACCTCACTGCCTTCGCCCTGACGACGAGCGTGATGCAAACGGCGCGCGCCATTGAACGCGTGGCGTACGAGCTCGTGCTCGATTGTGCGCAAGAAAACGTCATCCGTCTCGAAGCGCGTTTCTCGCCAGTGCTACATCGCACGCGAGGGTTGTCGCTCGAAGCCGTGACGGAAGCTGCGCTCGCCGGGTTGCAGCGCGGTGCTGCAGACACCGGGATCTCCGTGGGGTTGATCCTCTGTGGCATTCGCAATCTTTCTCCAGACTCGTCACTTGCTATTGCCAAAGTGGGCGTGGCGCTGCGTGAGCGCGGGGTTTGCGGCTTTGATCTGGCCGGCCCAGAAATGGGCTACCCGGCGTCGCTGCACAAAGACGCGTTTGTGGCGGCGCGTGCGGGTGGTCTGTCGATCACTGTGCACGCGGGTGAGGCCGAAGGTGCGTGGTCCGTTGCAGAAGCACTCGATCAGCTCGCAGCGTCACGCGTTGGGCACGGCACGCATCTTGTTGACGATGCTGCGCTCATTGAACGCGTACGCGCGGCGCAGCTCGGCGTCGAAGTGTGTTTGCAGTCGAATCTCGAAACACAATCGGTGCCCTCGCTGGCGGCGCATCCGTTTGCAGTTTTCGTTCGTACTGGGCTTTGCGCGACTTTGAACACGGATAATCGTTTGATGTCGAACATCGATTTGAGCGGCGAATACATGCGTGCAGCGCAGGTGTTTGCTCTGACGGACGCCGAGCTTGCACGCGTGTGTCGCAATGGTTTCGCGGCCGCGTTCGTTGACGCGAGCACACGTGCAGCGCTGCTGCTGCGCGTAGAGGCCATGCTCGCGCATTTGAGTTGACCTCTTTTGGAACAAAAAAATTTGCGCTCGCGCTCCGCATATGAATGTTGGGGCTCTCGAACAGGAGGGTTCCAACATCGGACTTGGTGCGCACAACTATTCGTATGTATGAATAAGTCTACATCGATTGACCGCACCGCCGCCCCTGTGACCAGGTGCTGCGTCGAGAAGCGATCGGTCGTGCGGCGAGGGCTCGAAGCAGAACCTGATTTTTCAACCCGCGAGCAGCGGGCTACACGCATTCGTAAAACGGGACGGCAAACCATGGGAGCGACGAAATGAAGCAACGAAGAGTTTCACGGACGATGATGGCGCTGAGCGCTTTTGCGCTGGCAAGTATCGCCGCGGCTCCGTTGGCCTTGGCCGACGAGCCAAAGGCTGAGGTGAAAGCCACGGAAGAAGCACGCCCAACGACGAGCGTGACGGACCGCTGGGGTACGCGCGGCGGTGCGACGCTCGGCGAAGGTATGGCCCTGCGTGTTCAGGTGGGCGGCAGCACGGCGCAAACCATTGCCAGCGGCAGTTTGAACGTTGAAGCCACGTTGCTCTTTGCGCTTGGTCGTTCGTTTGACCTCGGTGTGAATCTTCGCGGCGCCTTGCTTGGCCAGTTCGGTGTTTCTCCGGGTCTTGCGGTGCGTTTCAACCTCGTTGACGACAAAATCTTCCACTTGTCGCTCGTTGGGAACCTGCAGGTTCCGGTCATCATCTCGCCCGGCGTCTCTGTCGGTCTTGGCGTGGAGCCAGGTTTGATGGTGTCGTACTTCTTCAATGAACGCGTCGAGCTCTTCTCGGGTTTGCTCTTTGCTTACACGCCGATCTTCTTGAACGGCCAGCTCCCAGGCAGCGGCCATGCGAGCTTCATCGGGACCTTCCGTCTAGGCATGGCGTATACCCTCTCGACGAGCAACATGGGCTTCTACGTGAATGCGGACGCGAGCGCGGGCTATGAGCCCTGGCGCCGCTTCATCATGGTGGGCGACCGCGCGACCGGCTTCGCCGTGAACCTGGCGCTGGTTGTCGGAACGCAATTCAAGTTCTGATCGAACGTTAACACTGCGACTACTCGAAGACTTATCGGGAGTGAGAAATTTGTTTATGAATATCAAGAGACTAAAAATCGGAACGGGCCTCGCCATTGCGTGCGCCGCCCTGACCCAAGCTTGCACGACAGAGCTCAAGAAAACCGAAACCGCGCCGTTCAGCCAAGGCGCGCCAGTGGTCGTGCCTGCGGGCGCCCCGGGTTCGCAAGGCGGCACGGCTGCTCCTGCTGCGCCAACGGCAACGGCTACTGCGCCTAAGGCGAACA
>JBIKMD010000650.1:0-3945 GCA_044359465.1 Myxococcota bacterium | reverse complement strand
ATCGATGGGTGCGAAAAGCTCAAAGGACGAGACGGGTATGATCTGATCATCTGCGATGTGAACATGCCAGGTATGGACGGCCTGGCCATGGTCGAACAGGTGACGAGCCAAGAGAACCCTGTGACCACACCCATCGTGATGCTGACTACCGAAGGGCAACCAGAGATGATTCGCCGGGCCAAGAAAGCGGGCGCAAAGGGATGGATCGTCAAACCCTTCAAGCCTGCCTTGTTGCTGCAGACGGTGGAGCATTTGACGCACGACAAGAACGGAGCTTCATCGTGAACGACGCGTGGCTGAGTGATGTAGTCGTCAAGTCGACGGTGCTTCTGTTTCGGGACTACAACATTGAGCTGACGCCGACGCCAACACCGAGCGACGCCTATCCAGTGGAGCTCTGCGGCGGAGTAGGCTTCAGCGGTAAACATGCGCGCGGGACGTTGCTCTGCGCAGCGTCAAAAGAGGTGCTCACGCGTCTCAGCCTGGGCAAATGCGCGTCCGAGCGCGATTGGCTCGCAGAAATTTCGAACCAGCTACTAGGCCGAATCAAGTCGCGGCTGCTGAGGCGGGGGATCGAGATCATGCTGAGCCCCCCGATTGTGCTACGCGGCGAACACCGCGCGCCCATGCCGCGCGCTACGCTCGTTCCGATGTCGTTCGTGATGGACGGTGGTGCGGTGTTCGTGTGGTTGGATGTTGAGCTCGACCCTTCGGTGAGTTTGACCAACGAAGAGGACCACGATGTTGGTTTGGTCGAGGGTCAGTCGTTGCTTTTCTGACCCTTTCAAAACTCGAACAGATCCTCGCTTGCATCGCTCCACGTGAGCTTGAGCTCGCGTAGATCGATTTTGCGCAGCACGCGATTGTTGCTATCGCCAACGACGAAGGTGATCGCGGGCATGATTCTGCCGTTTGGCATGCCGCCGTCGCCTGTGGCGGCGTTGAGGAGCAGGGCAGATCCGTTCGAGTAGCCAGTGAGGCTACTGAGCAGACCGGTTGGGCTTGTGTGTTTCGGTAGGCCGCAGACGGTGCTGCTTCCCGGGCCAACGGCACCGAAGCTAGCCGAAGCCATGTCGAGCGTGAAAGTGTCACCGGGCTCGCCGTTAGTTGCGTTGGGCCATAGGCTCACGACGATACAATCACCGCTCGAATCGGGCGTGCCGGTGGGCGGCGTGAACACGCCGTCGCCGTTCGTATCGATGATGTAGTTCATGTAGATGTTGTTGTTAGGACCGACGCTCTGCATGAACGTTACGTCGATGGTCGTCAGTGTATTGAATGGACGCCCTGAAAATTCATTGAAGCCAACGAACGCTTTGTTTCCTGTGCCAGCCCCGTTGAACGCGCCAGGTTGGACCGCGAAGTTAGTGGTGTCTAGGAAGTCCATTTGCAGCCCGGTCGCGGTCTGCCCGTAGAACACGTAGTTCGTGCGGAACGCTGTGGTGCCCGCGGGCGTGGGAACGAGCCCTTCTGCGATGCCTACTGCACCAGTCGGCCCCGTCGCGCCTGTTGTGCCGTTTTCTCCGTTGGTCCCGTTACTTCCATTGGCTCCATCGCTGCCGCTCGGTCCAGTCGGCCCGGTCGCCGCGGGGACGCTCAGACCTGTTTCACCTTTGATGAGCGTTTCACCGGAGCAGACGTACGCAGGTGCGCTGCTGAGCTCGTCCTCGGAAAGCGCAGCATCTTGGTTCGTGTCGACGCCCGTGAGGATCTTCACGCCGCCCGCGGGGCAATTGTCGCCAGGTGGTTCTTGCTCGCTTAGGATGAGCGGACGACTCGCTTGCTGCGACGGCGAGCACGCTACGAGAAAAAGAGCGAATAACTTCTTCATTGACGCAGGGTAACAGGAAGTCGCTTCGCGCGCCTCCCGATCTAGCGTTATGACCGGCTAGTCTCTCGTATTCGGCGTCACTGTCGTAGCCGCGTGGCCGCTACTAAAATGCGAACGAAAAGATCATCGGCGCAAACAGAATGATCCAGATCGTAGGAAACACAAACAGCACCAGCGGAATGAGAATCTTCACTGGCGCTTCATTCGCTCGCTTTTCCGCACGCTGCGAGCGTTCCACTCGCACACTCTCGCTCTGAACGCGGAGCACTTTACCAATCGACATGCCGAGCTTGTCTGCTTGAATGAGCGCGCTCAGAAATGTGGTGAGCTGCGGAAGATCCACGCGTGTTGCGAGGTCTCGCATGGCCTGGCTGCGCGAGACACCAACACGAATCTGCGAGAGCATGAAGCTGAACTCCTCCCGCAAGGGACCTGGTTTTCCCTTCTCCACCATCTTCGCCAGCGCCGCTGTGAAGTCGAGTCCGGCCTCCACGCCAAGCGTGAGGAGATCGAGATGGAAGGGGAGCTGACGCAGCATGGTGTTGTGGCGGCGCTTGACGCGATCATCGAGCGAGAGTGTGGGGAGCAAGCCACCGGCCAGCGTAAACAACGGAAAGAAGATCGCGCTCGAAGACCACATGAACAAACCGAGCAACGCGCCAAAAATCAGACCGAGCAAACTCATCGCCGCGAGTCGTTCGGCGGGTGTTTGCTCGTTCAGTCCGGCCATCGCGCTCCGCTTTTCGACGCGCTTCTTGAAACTTTCAGGGATCTTTGGCGCTAAGCGAGCGGCGAGTTTGCTCAGCGTTTTTTCACCAAAGGATCTAGCGCGGTCGCGAACGGGTGCGCCCGTGGTGACACGCAGCGCGAGCGAGCGCACGAGCAAAAACGCAGCGAGCGCAGCCGCCATCGCAGACAGTATGAGCGCAACAGAGGTCATAGCTCGATCTGCACGATCTTTCTGATGACGAGCGCGCCGAGCAGCTCCATCACCAAGATGATTCCGATCACCACGAAGCCAAACCAATGCTGCAGCATGGGCCGCGTGAGGTCTGGCCGAAAATAGTCGAAGCCCACCCAAACGAAGATGGGCATGAGGCCAATGATGACGCCTTGCAGCTTGCCTTGCGCGGTCAGCGTGCGAATGCGGCCTTCCAAACGAAAGCGCTCGCGCAAGGTCGCAGCGAGCTTGTCGAACATCTCGGCGACGTTGCCACCTACCTTGAGCGCGATTTGCGACGCCGACACGAAAAGGTCGAGCTCGGCGCTGCCAACACGTTCCGTGAGGTGATCGAGCGCATCATCGAGCGAGGTGCCGAGTTGCATTTCACGGGTGAAGACTTTGAACTCTTGGCCGAGTGGCGCGTGTGCGTTCTGCGCGACCTCCGCCATGGCTTGGCGAAAGGTGAACCCGCTGCGCATCGCACCGGCAATCGCCACGAGTGCGTCTGCCAACTGGTGCTCGAACTTCTCGACGCGCTTTTGTTTGAGCACACCCAGATAGAACGTGGGACCAACGGCACCCGTGATGCCTAGGATGACCGCAACGATGGGCGAGATGAACAAACCGGCGGCAAACAGAAACACGGCCGCTGCTGCGGACAGAATACGCCGCTGACCGTCATCAATGACAATGAACATGTCCGTGATCTGTTCGAGTGATTCGACTTGGTAGCGTTGCTTGTAACTGGTGAGCAAACGCCCAAGAATCTGGAGCGTCACAGTGGCAAGAAAGAATGCCGCACCAATGGTGGCGAGCGCTGCGAGTACGAGAATCATTCAGCAAGACTCATTTTTTGCGGTCCGGAAAGCTCACGTCGGTGCTTTTCGTGCCTTTGATGATCTCGATCTTGGTGCTTTGAAACACCTGCTTTTGTTGTTTGCTCAGAATCTTGGCGCGCTCGCCGCTGATGATCGTTTTCATGGTGCTGGCAATGCGGCCTGCATCACTGATCTCGTCGTCCTCTGGATTGCGGAGCGTGAGGTAGAGAGTGCCAAGCGTTTGCGAGAGCACCAACAGCTCAGCGGCCTCTGGAAGCACCTGCAAGGTCACGGTCGTAAAATTACGCTGGCTCTGCGGCACGAAGCTATCGCGTCCGGTGAGCGTTCCCGTG
>JBIKMD010000648.1:0-3950 GCA_044359465.1 Myxococcota bacterium | reverse complement strand
AGCTGAGTTCGGTAATGCCCATCTCACGCGCAGCCCGTGTGTACGCCCAAGCTGCTCGCTGTTGGTAGACCACCTGACCCGCGATTCCATGCGCAGCGTCGCCGGTAAGACCGCGCGCTGTGAGCAGTTGATGCACGCGCGAGTACATGCTGCCAGCGGGCATTGGGTTGCCATCGCTCGGCAGAGCAAAAATGTGCGGTTCAACCGTGTTAAAATTGGGCAGTTCAGTATAATCGGCCAAAATCGAAGAGATGTCGCGTTCCAGGCGAACGCGGGCGCGGGCATCGAGGCCCGTGCCCAAGCCATGTTGTTGGATTAACTGCCGAGCCTGTGTTGTCGCCGCGCGTCGCGAGAAAAACGCACCCGTCGCAGCCGGGAACAACACGTTGAACATGCCGTTCAACAAGAGCTGCATGTGGCGATCATTTGGATAGAGCCGCTGGACCCCCAGGCTGACGCCAGTTTGAACAGTGACAAATCCGGCGCCCATGGCGAGCTGGCTCAAGCGGCCAACACGCGCCGCCGCGCCCACGTTCACGAACATCGACAGCACTTGCACCGTTTGCGTGACAGAGCTGCGCGGACCAAACAAAGCAGCGGCGCCTTCATTCGCCGCCGTCGTCCCGGTGAAGACGACAGCCATTTGACCGGCGCGATGTAAGAAACTCGTGCCTTGGAACAAAGCACGTGCAGCCTGGGTACCGGGAGCCAACACCGTCGCCGCACGGCCAAGCGCGGCGGAACCGCGGACGATGTTCAAGAGCCGCGCGCCGCCAGACAAAGTTCCGAGCGCCGCCAACATTTGCGCGCCACGCACCGATGTCGCGAGCGTCCGCACGCTGGCGAGAGCAGCACCTGGAACGACGAACGCGAGAAGCCCGTCGCCGAGCATGACGACAGGCGCCCAGGTGCGCGCGTAGTCACCCATCTCCCGCGCCTGATCCGTTTCGCTCTCAATTTTGCTCTGCAGACTCGACGAGACGAAGGGCGTTCGGTTGGCGTACAAAAAGCCCCGCGCATCGGGGCTACCAGAGCGGAAGTAGCTGGCAAATACATCGCCCCGCCGGTAGAGAAGCGGACTGTGAGCGATCCGACCTGACGCATCGGCGGGGGCACCGAGCACATAATCAATCGGTTCGCGGACGGGCAGTCCCGGAATACCAAAAGGAACAGGCATGCCAGGCCCGAAGTCTGAACGCGACATGAACCCCGAGAGTCGTTCGCGCAAAGCGGGCGACGTGTAGCCAGGCGCGATCGATGCGCCCATCAAGGACAAGATCAGCTCACCCCGACGATCGGGGCGCCACCCTGATGGACTCGCGGTTTCGAACGCGCCCGCCATCGCATCCATGGCCCAAAGTTCGTCGTTGGCGGCCTCTCTTGCAGAGCTGCGCGCCGACCACATTTTTTCCGCAGCGACGGCTTCAACGCGCCCTTCCATGCCCTGCCAATTGGATTCATCGTTCCAGATAAAGGAAGTCAGACAGGAAAGACCGTTAATGATTGGCGACGTCGTTGAGTCGAAGGAGATCACTTGCGAGGTGACTTGATTGCCCATTTGGGCCAGGCCGTATTCTGCACCATCAGCAATCGAACGACGGCGGGCACTTAAGAGGTCAGCAAACGATCGGTATTCGGCCTCAACCCGGTCGAGCGTCGCTTGGCTGCGGGTAGCGTCCGCTCCGCCGGGAGTGAGTCGCCCGTGCGCGCCACGCATCGATCGGACCCAGGTGTCGGCCATTGCGGGGTCAAGTGCGCCGTTCGCCACCAGCCGCGCGCCTTCACCGAAGGTCACCATCCGCGCCTGATCGTAGGCGTCGAAAAGCACACTATCGAGCGCATCCGCTCGGCTGATTCCGGCGGGACCCTCAGCCGCGAGTGTTGGCCGGATATTATCGCGCGACAGGGTGTCAACCCGAGTCAGTGCAGCCAACGTTTCCGTCGGCCGAATCGCCGCGAAACCCGACACACTTGCGGTGCTCAACAGCTCGCGTTCCATGAGTGAGACGTCGCCAGGAAAACTCCGTTCACGCAGCGTACGCGCGCGATCGAGTGTCGCAAACGCGACATCCGCACGCGCCCCACGCCCTTCAACTGTCGTGGTATTCGTCAGTTGAAGCGCATCACTTTGCCAGCGGGCATCTGCCCAGAGCGCGCCGAGCAATTCTTGCTCAATCCCACGAATCACTGGCGGTGGAAGGCCGTCGCGCGTGGCGCGATCGACGCCACCGCTGTAGGACGCAATCACCCGATCATGACGCCCATCGATATCAGTCACCAGTGCCGGCACATCGATCGGCGCGCCCACCGCTCGGCGCAGCAAGTCTGCGTCGGAACGGAGCGGATCGCGGGCTGCTTCTCGCTCGCGTTGCGCGGCTTCAGCAGTTGGCAGCGCCGATTCGAGATCGCGCCTACGTCCGCGCAATCGCTCGAGGTCGGCTTCTTGAAAGCGCAACATCGTTTCAAGATCGGGGCGTAGTTCACTGTCGGCGCCGCTGACCGACTCACGCAACTCTGCGACACCCGTCGCCAGGCGTTGTTCTTGATCCGCCAAGGACGGATGTTGGGCAGTTCCATCGCCGTTGAGCTCTTCGCGGAGCGCCGTTGTCTCTAGGCCCGCGCCTTCAGCACGGCGCCCACTGTCGCTTTCAGCCAGCAGGATCTGCGCGCGCTCGCCGGTGATTTCGAGGCCCAGTTGTTCAGCTCGCCCGAGCTCCACCCATTCGTCGGTTTGCAGCGTTCCTTCTTCATCAAGCCGGGCACGGTAGAGCCCAGAAAGACGATCCGCCCAGCGCAGAGTCGTGTTGCCTTCGCCAAGTTCCGCCGAGCGCATGTCCGTTGCAAGCGGCGGCGGCGATGCCGCAGGGCGTGAGCCGGCAGCAAAATATCCGGTGGCAACAGCGAGGCCTCGGTACTGAGTGAGCAACCGGCTATGCACGTCGACTCTGAGACCGACATGGCCCGTGTCTTGTAGAGTGGACGGGTCAAGTTCCTCGGCGCGTTCAAGCGCACTCACTGCCAGCGTGAGGTGGGCTGGTGGAGCTGGTGTGACCCCAGGCTCAATCGAGGCCGTCGGTGGTGGGGGGTCTGCAACAGACAAGTGCCCCCGCGCCAGCGAGGTGTAAGTTGTCCCCCCGCGTGCCCGCATCCACTGCGGCACCGTGGCGCCGCGTTCGGTGCGATCCGAAATCTGACGTTCAACGTGGTTGGCCTCGCTCTGAAGGCCCTCCATGCCCCAGCGCCTTGCCTGAGCCGCCCGCCGCTCCAGTCGGGTGCGGTCGGCATCGGAAGTGGCGCTGCTGGCGCGGCGTTCGAGATCGGCTGCGCGCCGCAATTGGTCGTTGGCCCAGGCGATACGCCGCTCGGCGCGGTGGTTGACGACATCACGCTTGGCGGCATGGATGTCCGAACGCATATCGGTCAGCGCTGTTGTGCGCGCGGGGTCTATCGGAGTGGCCCGTTCGGCTTGGGCAATGCGCAGGTCGAGCACAGAAGCGAACAAGTCGAGCGACCCGCGCGCCGCGTTGACGCTCACCCAGTCTGCTTCGCCCGTCGCGCGCTCAAGCGAACGTTGCATCGATTCGGGCATGACTCCGTCGAGCACGTACTGTCGCAACTCATCCGTCGTGATACCCCGCCGTTTCATCGCCGTCCCGAGGGCGAATAAGTCCGCATCAATCCCTGGCGGTGGTGTCCGTCGCGTAGAAGTAAGGCCTGCTTCGAGCGCAACCAAACGCCGTTCGAGGCCCGGTTGCGGCAAACTGACACCCGCGGCTGTCAACGCACGTTCTTCAAGCACGAGTTGTAAAGTCGAGGAGCGAAGTGCCAAGCTGCGCATACGGTCGCCGCTCGCCGTTCGCTCTGAATCCGACAGAGGCAAGGCAACAGCCTGCCCCTGTAGCGCCTCGAAGCGCCCCATCACACGCACCAAGGTTTGGTTTTGTTCGCGG
>JBIKMD010000649.1:0-3950 GCA_044359465.1 Myxococcota bacterium | reverse complement strand
GTAAGACGGAAGTGCAGCTCGGCAAAATCGATTTTAAAGCCAAGATTGAAGACGACGAGTTCACCGAGAAGAGCCTCTCCCGCGGCTGACGCTCAAAAGGCGTAGCGATACTCCAGCGCGACCTGATCATTGCGCGTGAAGTACCCAAACGGCGTCCCCTCAGGACCTTCGAAGAACATGGCGGTCGCCGTGAGCGAGTGCGCTTCCGTGAAATGCCAACCGGCATTGCCACTGATCGTCACGTCAGCGAGCATGGGATTGTACGCTGCGCTCACGCTGAGCTTGAGGCGATCATCTAGGACGCTGAGTCGCACGAGGCCAATGAGGCCCATGTAAAAGACGTTGCGCGCTTTTCCGGCCGAGGTGAAGCGCGGCTCGATGAAGGCTAGGCGTACGCCAGGTTCCACACCGAGTACCGCGGTGCTGTGCCAAGACACGGCCATTTGAAGGATGTCGCCATAACGGTACTCGACACCGAGCGCTGAACGTAGCGTGTGCTTCTGCACGGGCTCGAAGCGATCATTGAACAAAGTCACGTTCGGCGACCAACCAAAGTCGCCTTTGAAAGTGAAGTCATTCACGGTGGCGCCAATGTCGAAGCCTACAACACCGGTGCGTTCATAGGTCGCCTCTGCCAGCGCGATACCGAGCTGCGTCTTTTGCTGCAGACGGAGCAGGGTGTCACGCAGCGCGGGGTCGTTGGTCACCTGCCCTGGATTGCCGAGAATCTGCGATTGAAGTGCGGTGCGTAGATCGGGATCGATCTTCACGCGTGGCACTCTGTTCCAACCGAAAATACCCACGAGCGCCAAGTCGACCGGCCCGAGCTGGTACTGCAGGCGAAGGCCGATAGTGCTGCTCGCTGGCGACGCCGAGGGGAGCTTGGTGGCAACGAGCGCGTTGTTGATGCGTGGATCGAGTGTTGGGTCGATGGTGCGGCTGATATCGCCCACTTGGTTGTACGCCGGGCTGCCTGGGGTGAGCGCCGAAAAATCTTGGCCGTACACGTTGAAGCGATTGGGAATGTAAAACGGAATCCAAACGAGCCGCGCGCTGCCTTTTTCGCCGAGCGCGAAAGTGGCTTGCACGGACGGTACAGCCACTTTGAACAGCTCACTCGGCTGCAGCACATCGCGCACATCGAACGGATTCAGCGCGTCTAGCGGCGACACGCCTTCGTTCTGACCCCATGTAAAGATTTGGTTACCTATGCGAATGTCTACATAGCGTGTGTAAATGTCTACGAAGGCTTCACGTAGATCGATCAGGTAATCCCAGCGCGGGTTAGCCGCGTTGAAGAAGAGGAAGGGCGCGCGTTTGGGTTGTCCTCCGACGACGAACCAATCGAAGCGGCCCTGAATGTAGACCCGCACTTTGTTTTGCATGCGGTAGTCGAGCGAGAGCAGCGCGCGATTGCGAAACTCGAAGACGTCTTCGCCCGTCGCGTTGAACGCTGTGTCCATTTGCAGACGACCCGCGAGGTTCCCGTTGAAGCGCGCCGTGCCACCGAGGACTTCGGCATTGATGCCGACGGACTCTGCAGCGAGATCTTCTACGGGTTCCGTGGCTGCTAGGGAGGCTGGCTCGCTCGCAGCTTCGAGCGTTGCGGGCTCGCTTGCTGCTTCGACTTCCATGGAGGCCGGCAGGAATAGCTTCTCGCGTGACGCCTCCGCCACCGAGCACACAAACATCGATACGAAAATGAGCCGCTTCACGCGGAGCGTACGCTAGCGTGGATGCCGGCGCGTTGCGATGGGTCGAGATCAGTTACTTCGAGACGACTTACTTGGCGCGGAAGACGATGCGACCTTTGGTGAGGTCGTAGGGGGACAGCGCCACGCGCACTTTGTCGCCGAGCACGATCTTGATGAAAAACTTACGCATTTTACCAGAGACGTAGGCGAGCACTTCGCGGCCTTCGCCAATGTCTACGCGGAACATACCGCCCGCGAGGACCTTGGACACAGTGCCTTCAACTTCAATGAGGTCTTCAGATGACATTGGGTGGGCGCTTTTACAGACTTTCCCTACAATGACAAGGGAGGCGCGCGGGGCTCCGCTCAGGAAGCGGGGACTTCGCCGCGTGCAAGAGGCATCAGTTTTCCTGCTGACTCCATGGCCATGAGGTCGTCGCAGCCGCCCACGTGATAGTCGCCAATGTAGATTTGAGGCACGGTGCGCTGACCGGATTTTTCAATCAGCCAATCGCGTTTGTCTGAGACGTCCACTTCCGTGAATTCCAGACCATTGCGCTTGAGCACCATCTTGGCGCGGATGCAGTAGGGGCAGATCTTGGTGGTGTAGACGGTGATGGGTGGTGGGCTCATGATGCCTCTTAAGATGTTGCTTTGAGTAAAACGGCGCCCGCTTCCACCGTTTGGCCTGGTGAAATGAGAATTTCTTCAATGATTCCGGCCTCTGGCGCGCGAAGCTCGTTTTCCATTTTCATTGCCTCAATGACCAGCAAACCAGCGCCTTTCTTTACTTCTGCGCCTTTGCCTACCAGCACGTGGACGACTTTACCGGGCATGGGCGATTTGACCTGCCAGTTACCCCCGGCGCCGCCCGCGGCCTCCTCGAGCTTTCGCTTCTGTGCTTCGCGCGCCGTGAGGGCTTCGACCGCGACCCGGCGCACACCCAGGTCGACCTCTGTGCCATCGAGCTGCGCATCGAAGCGGTCATCGCCCAGCGCAATGGAGAGGGACCCATCTGGCGCTTTGACGCATGACACGAGTTGCTCACGGCCAAACGCCACGAGCAGGTAGCGACCGGGGCCCTGCGGCTTTAGCTCGACTTCGATTTCTTTCCCGTGTGCGGTCGTGACGTACTTCATTGCTGAAAGAACCCTCGGAGCAAGCCTGCATGGCGGCCCGCACGTTGCCAGGCGCTGGTGTCGCTCGTCACCGCTGGCGCGGCAGGCGTGTCATGTTGCAACTCGCGTTGCAGCACTGCGGCGAGAACCGCGCGCTCCACTTCTTGTTCGGTGGGTGCAATGTCTAGCTTGTCATGGTGCGTGGGAATGAAGCCCGTGTGCACATCACCTTTGACGAACTCTGGGTGCGCGAGCAGCGCGTCGAGGTAAGCGATGTTGGTCTTGATGCCGCCTACTTGCGTTTCGGTGAGTGCACGCCTTGCGCGAGCGATCGCGTACTCGCGTGTGGCCGCCCAGCACGTGATCTTGGCGATCATGGGATCATAGAACATCGAGACTTCAGTCTCAGCGAGCACGCCAGCGTCTACACGCACGCCAGGTCCCGCGGGAAATTTGAGATAAGTGATGTGGCCAGGGCTCGGCATGAAGTTCTGCGAGGGGTCTTCCGCGTAAATACGAACTTCCACTGCGTGCCCGCGCGAGCTGATGCTGTTTTGGTCGTAACCGAGCTTCTCGCCCGCAGCGATGCGCACTTGTTCGCGCACCAGGTCTACACCGAAGACAGCTTCGGTCACCGGGTGCTCCACCTGGAGGCGCGTGTTCATCTCCAAGAAATAGAAGTTGCCGTGCGGATCGAGCAAAAACTCCATGGTGCCGGCGCCCACGTAGTTGACGGCGAGCGCACCTTTGACCGCCACTTCGCCCATCTTCGCGCGTAGCTTGGCGTCTACTGCGGTGCTCGGCGACTCTTCGATAATCTTTTGGTTACGGCGCTGCAGCGAGCAGTCACGCTCTCCAAAGTACACACCGTTGCCATGCGCGTCGCAGAAGATCTGAATTTCGACATGGCGCGGCCGTTCAATGAAGCGCTCTAGGTAGATCGCGTCGTCGTTGAAGGCGCTTTTCGCTTCGCTGCGGGCCATGCGGGCGGACGACACGAGCTCGTCCTCGGTGCGCACGAGGCGCATGCCTTTACCGCCGCCGCCGTTGACCGCTTTGATCATGATCGGAAAGCCAACGGCCTTTGCGGCTGTGAGCACGTCATCGTCACCGCCGGTGATCGCGCCGTCGCTCCCTG
>JBIKMD010000647.1:0-3952 GCA_044359465.1 Myxococcota bacterium | reverse complement strand
GCTGGTTGCTCGCTACACCTTCTAGTTCCATCCACTTCAATTAATGGCCGCTTGATGTGAGCTGCGTCATAACTGTTGTAGCAGTTATGAGTGACTCACCTCGTCAGATGGAGCAGCGTGCCGGCGTAGTCATTGTTGACGATGATCCGGATATCGTCACGCTACTCGAGCGCACAGTTGGCCAGCACTATCGTGTTTATGCCGCGACCTCAGGTGTAGAAGCCTTAGGGCTCATTGGCAGTCACGACGTTGCCGCCATTCTGACGGACCAAAAGATGCCTGGAATGACGGGTGTGCAGCTCGCGCGCGCGGTGCACCGTGAAGACGCGGCGCTGAGTGTGGTCTTGCTGACCGCCTATACGGATCCACAAGACGTCATCGCCGCCATCAACGAAGGCGAGGTGTTTCGCTTCGTCACCAAACCATGGAACGTGAGCGACCTCATGCTCGCCCTCCGTGGCGCGATTGAGCGCACACAGCTCGCGCGTGAAAACCGCCGCCTCGTGTCAGCGTTGAACCGGCAGATCTCTGCGATTTCGCTGGTCACAGGTGTGGGCCGCGACGTGGGTGTGACGGGCACACCTGTTGATGTGTTCGCGCATCTGCTTCGGCGTTTGCCTGGGGTGATCGATTTCGACCTCGGCGCGGCTTTGCTAGAGGATCCTGCGGGTGGACGCGTGCGGCGCTACCTGCATGTTGAATGCGCGAGTAGCGTGCCCGAACGCGGTCTCATCCGTGCACGCGATCGTACCCTGGAGCTGTTTGCCGAGGCCACAGCGCGTGGTTCGCTGGATGAGGCCGAGATCATCGTTCGCGTGGGCGGTGCACAACCGACTAGCGGCGACGATAGCGGCTCGCCACATGAAACCTTCATTCCTGTGGGCGGGCATGGTGGCCAGATGGGCATCATCGCGCTGTATCGTGCGCAGGGCGCACCGTTCACCAAAGAGGACGCGCGTCTACTCGATGTGCTTGCGAGTGAGATCACCGTCTTGCTCGAACATCAGAGCGAAGCGCTCGCCGAGGAGCGTCGTCATTTTAGTGCGCTCATGTCTTCGCTCGCTGATGGCGTGATCGTCGCGCGACTCGATGGTTCGATGACGACCATGAACACGGCGGCGCGTGGCATGCTTGGTTTGTTTCCGGACACTGCGCTCGATGCACAAGTGATCTGGCAAATGCTCGGCACCTCGCCGCGTGATGCGCTGGAATCATTCGAGACACGAGGTCCAGCGCCGGTGACGGTGTCTGCTGAAATTCTCGGTCGACCGATTGCGGGCGTGATTTCTCCCGTGTTTGACGCAAAGGGGCGCCTCCATCAAGTGGCGTACACCTTGCGCGATAGCTCGCAGGAGCGAGACGTCGAGCGCGCGAAAGACGATCTCATTGCCACGATGTCGCACGAGCTACGAACGCCGCTTGCAGCGCTGCAATCTGCGCTCGATTTGGCGATCGACCTTCACGGACCAGCGTTGCCGCCGGATGCACTTCGCTACGTGAGCACGGCACGCGATTCGAGTGACCGCTTGCGTGCCTTGCTCGACGACGTACTCGATCTGGCGAAACAGCGCGCAGGGGAGCTGGCGGTTCGCCGAGCGACTATCGATATTGCGCCAGTGCTCGAACAAGTCACCGAGGCGCTGCGTGCGCAGGCCGAGAAGAGTGGCGTGCGTTTGCTCTTGAAACAAGAGACCCGCGGCCTGGGTGCACATGGCGACGAAGTGCGCATTGCGCAGGTGGTAACGAACTTGATCTCCAACGCGATCAAGTTCGCCAAAAAGGGCTCCGCCGTAAAAATTTCAGCGGGCGCGGTTATGACGGCCCCTGGGTTCATTGTGGTCAGCGTTTGGAACGACGGTCCGGCGATTCCGAAGCACGAACATGCCCGGATTTTCCGTCGTTTTGAACAAGGTTCTACTGCGGCGCAAGTCACGCAACGTGGAAGTGGTTTGGGACTCTCGATTTCGGCCTCGCTGGTTGAAGCGCACGACGGCTGTATGTGGGTGGACAGCAACGATGTGGATGGCACGAAGTTTAGCTTCGCCATTCCTTGCGAACGTTTTCCACAGGGCGTGCAAGCGCCGTGGCTTGCCCGTACACCTGGTGTTGCAGGCATGCGGGTGCTCGTCATCGATGATGATCTTGCGCTCGCAGAGTTCCTGCGTGGTGTCCTGAGCAAGCTCGACGTAGAGGTGGAGGTCGCGAGCGATGGCGACCACGCGCTCAGCATTGCGCGCCGTGTTCCTTTTGATGTGATTCTGACCGATGTGAAGATGGGGCAAGTTGACGGCCTCATGTTGTGCGAGACACTGCGCCACGACCCCGTGACGCGGCACATCCCCGTGGTGGTGTTCAGCGTCAAGGAGCAAGCCGAGGCCGCACGCCGGGCCGGTGCGTCGGTATTTTTGCCTAAGCCGCTCGATGTTTCGGCCTTATGCGAGAAGCTCCTGAAGCTGCGTGAGGAGCGCGCGGGTGGTCAACTTCCCGTGGTGCTCATTGCAGATGGCGACCCCGCTTCGCGCCGTATCATGTCGCAGGTGCTCTCCAATTTGGGCTCGAGAGTGCTCGAGGCCGGGGAGTTCGCGTCGGTCGCGAAAACGCTCGACACGCAGCGTGTGGACGTCTTGCTGCTTGCGGCGGCGTTGCCTGATGGCGACGCCATTGCGGCATTCGAAGCGTACCGCGCGAGCCACACGATGAGCGACGTGATCACCTTGTTCCTATCTGACAATGCCGATACCGCGCTGAAGGTTCGCGCCTTCCATGCGGGTGGCGACGACTTTTTGCAGAAGCCAATCGATGCCCTCGAGCTGGGTGCGCGTGTGGACAGCGCGCTGCGACGTCGTGATCGTGCGGTGGCTTCGAGCCCGACCACGCGGCTTCCTGGTGGCGCCGCCATCGAGCGTGAAGTTGCAACGCGGATTGCCGCGGGCGAACGGTTCGTCCTTTGTTACTTCGACGTCGACAATCTCAAAGCGTTCAACGATGTGTATGGTTACGCGAAAACCGATGGCGTCATTCAACAAACCGGCGACATTCTGCGTGAAGCAGCGCAGCGTGTGGGTGGGCCCAAAGACTTCGTAGGTCACATAGCAGGCGACGACTTCGTTTGTGTGTTCAGTGAGGAAAATGCCGAGCGTATCTGCGAGCAAGTGATGGAGTCGTTCGATCGCATCATTCCGCTCTACTATGACTCGACTGATCGCAAGCGCGGCTACATCGAAGCAGAAGATCGCTACGGTGCGCAGCGTCAATTTCCGATCATGAGCATTTCTGTCGCAGCGTTAATGGGCGGCGCCGATACGAGCTACGCGACGCTGGCCACGCATGCGGCGGACGTGAAACGTCGCGCCAAAGCCATCGCCGGTTCGTCATTCGTCTTTAGCAAAAATGGGCAGCTCAGCGAGCGACGCCGGCCCTAAACGCCATCCAGTGTGAAACGCCCGCGACGACGAGACCGCCGATAAGGTCTGCGATGTAGTGTTGTTTGGTGGTGAGAATGGCAAGGATGGGAAGCGCCGCAAGCGCAAGAATGAGCGTGCCGCGCTTCTTGTTGTCTTGCCAGGCTGCCAGGGCAACTAGAGCCATGTCCGCAACGTGCAGTGATGGAAAGGTATTGTTGGGTCGATCCACCCCATGCAACCACTGCAGCATCAAGCCCGTCACACCAGGCAGTTCCGCAACGTTCGGGCGCGGATAGGCTGAAGGAAAAAAAATGAAAAAGACGTACGCGATGGACCACGCGAGGAGCAGACTCGCCATGGCGCGGGCGTAGACGGCGCGCGATTTTATCGACCAGACAGACAAGTGAAAGACGACGATGAAGAGTCCCAGGTAGAACCACACGGTCCACGCCAAAAATGGGATGGCCTCGTCGAGCGGTGTCATCAAGCTGAGCTTGGCGTTCGGCAGCGAGATCTTGCCCACGAACAAGTAAGAGCCAAAAGCGAGC
>JBIKMD010000646.1:0-3953 GCA_044359465.1 Myxococcota bacterium | reverse complement strand
ACGCCAAGCATGGACAGCTCGCCTTTGCGCATCTTGTCGGGCGGCGCTTCAACAATCGGGGACGCTTCTTTGCTCGCGGCCTGGCTTGCAGGCGCCGAGCTCGCGGCCTTGGGCTTTGGCGGGGGCGCGGGTGTGAACAGCGTGCCGGTCGTAGTGTCTTCTTGCGGCTCGGCCTCTTCGCGCGCCGGCGGCTCAGTCTTTGGCAAAGGCGCCAAGGGCCGATAAGACGCCCGCGGAGGTGGATGCGGAAGCTCTTCTAATTCGTCGTCGGGATCCGCCGCAGCAGGTGGCGGCGGAGCGACTGGCTGGCTACTCGGAGCATCGGCCTGAACGAGCGCGACGGACAGCATCCACCACAATGTCATGTCTTAGGCTTTCTCTTGATCACCACAGGTTTTCCTCCTCGCGCCGTCTTCGCTACCGCGCGGCGTTCCGCGGCAACTTCGACCTTACAGTCAGCGCACAGAGGTCGAGTGTCCTTCGGAATCAGGAGCTCCGCATCTTTGTCTATATGGACGGCCCGAGGGGGTCTTTTGGGCCCTGCTGGGTAGTCTTTTCCGCAGCGTTCGCAACGCGCATATTTGTCTTGGGAGAAATGCTTCACTTCGCCAACGACGTTGAGCTCTTTCTCTGCGCAGCTCGTACATAGGAGCGGCGCACCGTCCTTCGGAACGAAGCTGATGTAGTCGGTCTTTTTGCACTTGGTGCAAACGATGGACTTCATGACACGGGTGCCGTGAGGGCTGCGAACTTCGCGAACGACTTTGCGCTGCGGCTTTTCGGGCTTTGAGACTGATTTGCGCATCGCATGGGCATAGCAGAGAAAAACGTCTTTGACCAAGTGCGTTGCGTGTGCGACGCCGGCGCCATGAGACCTTTCATTGGGGTTGCCACCACTACGCCCATCGCCATCGCCACCGAGGCTGCGCTCGTACTCGAGCCCATGAACGTGCTCGCGGAAGACGGCTGCGGCGTGCCCTCTGACGCGGTGGTGATGATCGGCAAAACAGTGAGCGTTGCCATGAGGTTATCTACGGCGAAGCGCACCATTCGTTGCACCGCAAAAGTGCTTGGTGACGTGGCTACGACGCCCGCAGGGCTCAGCCTGCGCGACAAGCTTGGCCAGGCAGCCTTGAGTGAAGCCATGAGCTTTGGCGGCAGTGCAACCGCCATTGTCAGCCGTGCCGATTTGGAGAAAATGCGAGCCGCGGCGGCGCAGCCCAAGGCGGAGAAACCGTTTCACTCAAAGCCTGCACCTGCCGGCTTCTGCTTGCGCTTCGTCGATCTCAAACCCGACGATCTGGCGCTGGTTCAGCACCACATCCGAGCGTCACGCGAGCTCGAAGCCAAGGCCGCAATCGGCAACGCCCAGGCCAGCATGGACCGGAAAATTGGGCTCGCCTTTGACGACCCCAAACTGAGTCAAAAAGCGAGCGACTGGTGAGCCCGCGCGGGCCAAGGCCGTTTATTCTTTGGCTTTGAGCTTGTCGTCGTTCTCTTTGAGAAAGCCGCGGATGTCATCCGCCATGTCCAAGAGCTTGTTCCACTGCTCTTTATAGAGCGTCACAGGAAAGCGGCCGAGACCGTAGATCGACAGCCCACCCTTCTCGCTCACCTTCATCGAAACGCCTTTGCTACCGCGCTTTTTTAGATTTTCGTTCTCGGCTTTGAGGCGCTCGAGCTCTTTTTTCATTTCTTCTTCGTTCATAGATGGCGCACTGGCGCAGGGCAGCCGGCAAAGTCAACCCGCCAAAATTTTGGCGGAACCGCGCCGGCCTCTTACACTGTGGGATAACGTATGCTTTCGTTGGTCCTTTGCGCTGTTCTGAGCGCGCAACCGTTGTCGCAGCCATGGACCGTGGTCATTGACCCTGGTCATGGCGGTTACCAACCGGGCGCCCGCGCCGGCAACGGAAGATACGAGAAGCACCTGACCTTGGAAGTGGCCCAGCGCCTGAGAAAGAAGCTGGAAGAGCGCGGCTTCAAGGTATTCATGACCCGCGACGATGACCGCTATGTGTCGCTTGGGGCGCGCAGCCGTTTTGCCAACGAAAAACACGCAGACGTTTTGATCTCTATCCACGCGAACGATTCGGGAAACCATGCGGCGAACGGAATAGAAACGTATTTCCTCTCGCCCAAAGCGACGGACTCGGACGCCCTCGCGCTCGCTGAAAAAGAAAACGATGATCCGAACGGTGATGATGATGGGCGTGATCTGCTCGGAACCATTTTGAGTGATCTACGTCGCAGCAATGCACAAATCGAAAGCGAGTTACTCGCCGCCCGCGTGCAAGGCGCCACGATTCATGCGACCGGCGCGCGCAGCCGCGGCGTAAAACGTGCGCCACTTGCCGTCCTCAAACGCACCGAGATGGCGGCAGTGCTGGTGGAAATCGGCTTCCTCACAAACAAAGAAGAACGCGACAACATGTGGAGTGACGCCTACCAAGACAAGCTCGCGCTCGGCTTGAGCGCAGGCATTGAGCGCTTCTTGACCGACGTGCAAAGCGGCGTCTCTCCAGAGATTCCGCCGCCGAGTGAAGCGCCCTACGTCTCGCTCGACAGGCGCAAGCTCAAAGCCGCTCCGAAGCCCGGCAAAACCAAAACCGCGGCGAAGGTGGCACACAGCGCAAAACCTGCCGCTAAAAGCACGGCCAAACTCGCCAAAGCCGCGCCGCCCGCAGCCAAGAAGAAGCCCGCGACCAAAGTGGTCAAAGTGGACAAGAAGAAAGCGCGACCGCCGCGTGTGTCCGCGCGCTAGTTGCGCTAAGCTGCCCCGTGATGGCCACGTCGTTAGACAACCTGCCAAAACATCTGCAGAGCTTGCAGCTCCTCATCGAACAATTCCGCGACGCTGATGACTGGGATGAGCGTGACGAAGTGCTCGCCGACATCGCCAAACACGACACACCAGAAGCCCTAGCGTTTCTGCGCCTCGTTGCCGAAAACCCAGAAGAAGACGTGTACGCGCGCTGCGAAGCCACCTGCGCCATTGCGCTCCGAACGAACGGCGCAGAGGGAGGCGCAGCGTTGCTCGCGTATTTGGATGACGTGGAATCCGTGTACGAGTTCTGCCGTGCTGCAGACACGCTCGCAGAATTGAAGGTCGAAGGCACGGTGGAAAAGCTGTGGGCCGCGTGGGACAAAGCGCTCGACGAAGAAGCCCGCCATAGCGCGCTGCTCGCGCTCGAAGCACTCGATCCAACAAACGCTGCGCACAAATTGAGCGCAGAGCTGACGGCGCAAGACAGCGTCGCCAAGCTACGTTTTGAACGCAATGATCTGATTTTGAAGATGCTAGCGCGTGTGAAGATCCCAGAAACGCGCACTGCCATTGAGGCGTGGAGCGTAGCGCTGCTCGCCCTGGCCAAAACGCAGCCAGAGGACCAAGCCGAGCTCGAGGACATGGCAGATCTCGTGCGTGAAGCGATTGTGCGTTTCGATGAGCCGAGTGAGCCGGCTGCGGCGCCCGCGCCTGACGATGCTGAAGACGATCTTTAGCCTCGCACTGCTGCTGTTTGCCTGCGGCACGGCATCACCAACACCCGCAGCGCGTCAGCCCGTGGGCGGCGCTTGCAACGATGACACGGCCTGCGAAGCGGATCTCTACTGTGAGACAAGACTTCCCGGCGGCGCTTGCACCTACGCCTGTGAGGGAAGCACCTGCCCGTTGGGAAGCCACTGCATTGAAGTGACTTGGTCCGTGGGCGGCGTTCCGCAGAGCGCCATTCGCTGCTTGCAAGACTGCGATTCGGGCCGCGTCTGCCGATCGGGCTGGCGCTGCGTGCAAGCCGACCCCGACCCCTACAGTGTGTGCTTTCCCTAGAAGCCGGCGTTCCTTGATTTCACCGGTGGAAAGCGCCTAAGCCCGGCCTTCAACAAAGGGAGATCAACCATGACCGCAAGAGTTGGCCATCGCGCCCCAGATTTCACCGCCCCAGCCGTCGTCA
>JBIKMD010000015.1:0-13477 GCA_044359465.1 Myxococcota bacterium | reverse complement strand
CCCGTGTTCGCATGGAAGGGTGAGACCTTGGCCGAGTACTGGTGGTGCACCATGCAAGCGCTCGAATGGCCGGGTTCGCCATCGGGCGGCCCCAACATGATCCTGGACGACGGCGGCGACGCCACCTTGCTCGTGCACCTTGGCTACGAGCACGAAAAAGCCGGCACCCTGCCAAACGTGGACAAAGCGTCGAACGAAGAAGAGCGCATCATTCTGCAGCTCATCTGCGACGTTCGCCGCGAAAAAGGCGACAAATACTGGACCAAGATGGCCCCCGCCATCAAAGGCGTGACCGAAGAAACCACCACGGGTGTGCACCGCCTCTACCAACGCCAAGAAGCCGGCACGTTGCTCTTCCCGGGCATCAACGTGAACGACTCGGTGACCAAATCGAAGTTCGACAACCTCTACGGTTGCCGCCACTCGCTCGTCGACGCGATCATGCGCGCGACGGACGTGCTCATCTCCGGCAAAAAAGCGCTCGTCTGCGGCTTTGGCGACGTGGGCAAGGGCTCGGTCGATTCACTCCGCGGCCAATCGGCACGTGTTGCCATCACCGAGATCGACCCTATTTGCGCGCTCCAAGCGAGCATGCGCGGTATTGACGTCATCACCATCGAAGACGCGCTCGCGCAAAACTTCGACATGTACGTCACCGCGACTGGCAACAAAGACATCATCACCGCCGCGCACATGGCGAAGATGAAGCACAACGCCATCGTTTGTAACATCGGTCACTTCGACAACGAGATCGACATGGCTGGCCTCGAAGCACTCGCAGCCAAAGGCGAAGTCGAGAAGATCGAGATCAAACCACAAGTGCACGAGTGGAAGTTCAAGAAGACCACGCACGGTCCAGACGGAAAAGGTCACTCGATCATTGTGCTCGCTGAAGGCCGTCTCGTGAACCTTGGCTGCGCCACGGGTCACCCAAGCCTCGTGATGTCGGCGTCGTTTACCAACCAAACGCTCGCGCAAATCGAGCTGTTCACCAAGGCGGAGAAGTACGGCAAGACCGTGACCGTGCTTCCGAAGTACCTGGACGAGAAGGTGGCCCGCTTGCACCTTGGCGCGTTCGACGTGCGCCTGACGAAGCTCTCGAAAGTTCAAGCCGACTACATTGGCGTGCCGGTTGAGGGCCCGTTCAAGGGCGACGCTTACCGCTACTAGGTCTCTCCCGCAGATTGCGCGTCTGCGCACACGCTCATGTTAGTTCCGTTTGTTCTTGGCGAGTGGTGCGCCTAAACTGAACGCATGCGAATCTCCGTTGCTGCGCTTCTCCTTTTTTCGTGCGTTCCGCCAACGCAAAATGCCAATCCCCCGAATAATCAAACGGCAACGCTCACGCTCACTGTGAGCGGGCTTTCAGGGTCGCTCGAGCTTTCAATCAACGGCGTCAGCGAGCTGTTCACCGAAGATCGTGAGCTCCTCGGAAGTTACGAGGTCGGCAGCAACATCGAAGTTGTAGTGACGCGTCAGCCCCCAAAGCAGACCTGCACGCTTACGAACGGAAGTTTCACTCTCGAGCAGGCAGGGGCGGCGGTGAGCGTCACGTGCGTCAACAATCCCGAGTACACATTGCTTTTGAACATCACGAACCTCGTCGGCACGGGCGCGAGTGTGTCGCTCGATGGGGGCGCGGCCATCCCACTGACGCCGGCTACGACGACCTACACTTTCGAACGTTCGTTTGGCGCTGGTGAAATTTATTCGGTCGCCATCGTCACTCAGCCCGGGATGCAGCGCTGCGAGCTGAGCAACGCCAGTGGAACCTTTGCCGCATCGAATGCGGTAGTCACGATGACCTGCTTGGACCGCATTCGCGCTGTGTCTAACGTTTGGAACACGTACTTCGCACGCGACGCCGTCAAGCCATGGCAGCTGAGTGGCACGCCTTGCCAAGCGACGGCGACCCTAGCGCGCGAGTGTGTTCACGCTGCCGAGCTGCTGATCGTCGAGCTACCGAATGTAACGAGCTGCGCTGGCATCGCCGCGAGTGATTCACGCGATGTTTTTGAGTGGAGCTGTGATGCGACTGAGATGCCCGTGCGTGTTTACACGACGCGAATGAAGAAGAAGCTCGTGGACTTGCTCGACGCACCAACACCAGCTTGGGCCTCTTTAGGCGTGAGCGTATCGCAAGGCGCAAGCGAAGTGTTTCTGAGCACGGGGAAGCAGTTCTGGACGAACCCCGTGGTTGCGGCGAGTGCGGGAATGCTGAGCGGTGCGAATACGATCTACGTCGTGAACAACACGCTTGTCGGTAATGTGACGATTGCTGATGAAGGGATCGCACTCGTTACCAAGGCACCTGCGCGCATAGAAGGTGTGGCAGGCGCGCCAATTGTCAGCTCGGATGGCAAACCTCGCCTATGGATTGAAGGCGAGCTCTTTAGCTCGCAGTCGCTGCAGATTGGGCTCGCGCTGTTCAATGGGCATTCGCACACGCTGCGTGATCTGAAGGTGACGGCGCAGGGGCTCGCCATTGGTGGCACCATGCCGCGCAGCCGCTTTCAACGTGTTGTCGTAAGCGGGGTCAACATTGTCATGAAGGGCAATGCGAGCGGCTCTGAGATGAGTGAGCTCACGATTCAATGCACCGGTGGTGTCGCGAGTGTCGGGTTTTGGCCCGAAGGCAGCAGAGTTCGCGTGACAGAAGTGCGCGCGCTCGGTTGCGTGACCGGCTTCGAAGGGGCTGGCCTGGTTGATTCGTTGGTTCAGAACGTGACGGTTGTTGGTGGGAGCTCGTCATTGTCTCCAACCAGCAATGTCTCCATCGGTGCGCGCAGCGTGATGTTTGGTCTCAATCTGGCGAACGCGCGCGGCGGGGTGAGCACGGGCAACAATTCGTTTGCCACCGATGTTCTGGTCTCTGCCGTCAGCGATCGGCCTGAGGTTTCGGTGGCCAGCGGAAGTGCCGTTTTCGCCGCGACGGCAATCAATGGCGGCCCAACGACGGCCGCGAACGCTGGCGTGCGGGTGTCTGGTGCCCCAGCGACGTTGGCGCAGGTCGCCATCGTGAATCAAACGGGGGTTGGCCTCACGCAGTCTCCCTCGGGCCTCTTGCGTATCCATGATCTCGTCAGCACGGACAGCAGCCACGCGAAGATCAGCTTGCAAGAACCAGACGTAGGCTTCGAGTCGGACGCCCGCTTTTTGGGCACCTTGTTAGTGAATGGTTCAAACCCTTGCGTTTCCTCTTCTGCCCGTACGTTTGCCGACGCTTCCGATCTGCAAGGGGTCACATGCACCACTGGTGCTACCGCCGGGTAGGACGGCTCGAACGTCTATCCTAGCGAGGCAGGTGGTGGCGCGGTGAAGTCGTCCGCTGTGTTCCATCCGAACACGAATGTCGCGACGTCATTCGTAGGGAAACTCTCGGTGGCCGACACAAGTAATGGTCGCGCAGTCACAGAAAACGCGGGCCTCCTTGCGTCACACGATGACTGGATGCGTTTTGCAGCGTCACATCGCGCTTGGGGTTTGCAGGGCGCGAGCTTTCCTGATGCGGGAAACCGCGGCTCTTGCTCGTCAGGCCTATGTCAGCAATGGGACTTCGCGCTGCGCGCAACTGACAACGTGCTTCGCGAGCTGTTCTCCGCCCCGTCCGTGTTCCACACCCACTACTTCTTCGCCGCCGACGAAGCTGAGTGTGATGCGATCAACGGTGCCACTTGGGACGGAGCGTTGTGCACGACCGAGTGGCTCGAGCACACCCGCGAGATCTTTCTCGACGACATTGGTAACGACAACGGATTTTGCGAGCATGGCGAGACCTGCCTGCTCCTGCCTAATTACGGCGCATATCAAGGCGAGGGCTCAATCGTGAGCGCGGGAGTGTCGGGTGATGTGGCGCTGGTCAAGTACTCAACGAACGGTCGCTAGCGGGTTAACTCCCATGCGCCGGAGACGTTGGGGCAGCAAAAGAAGCGCCCGTGAACCATGCGTCTTCGGTGACCGTCGCAACGCCGAATGGTACAAGTCGCGTCAGCGGTGATTTCTGAGTCGACCGCGCTTGTTCAGGTGCTTATTCAGCGCGCATGAAAAGAAGTAGCCCATGCATTTATTCGCGTTCATTAAATGAATCACTGAGAAAACTCGCGATGATCGCGAGCCTCTTTGCCATCTCAGCGTTCGGAGTGGACGCCTTCGGTCAACGTTCAATTGCCAATGACTGGGACGCGCAAGTGAGTCAATACGGCCGCGAGGCCACCGTGTTGTATGCAAACAATGGCGGCGTTTACCTGGTCATTCATGAGGGGCGCGAAACCACCAACCCGCCAACCGGAAAGCTAGTGGTGAGTTTCGCCCTTACTGGCCTACCGCCGCAAGTGAGCCCAACGTTCTCGGAGGTCTATCGCAACACGGTTTTGGATCCTTCCAAGGAGAGGCAGCGGCTCGTGAGAATTGCGGCGGTGATGGCGGAAGGCTACTCGAACCGCGCTGCCGATATGCTGCACGTTGCGGTTATCACGGAGGAGCACGCGCCGCCCACAGCTACCAGTTTTGGCGAGGCCATAGAGCACGCGGTTTATCTGCTGAGCTTCAATAGAGGGCTTGCGGCTCCCCCGCGTGTACGAAAACTGATGGGGAGTTTTGGCACTGGCGTGTTTCCAGGCAAGGCCGCGCTTGCCATCGGGCTAGTCCCGAAACGTTTTAGAAATAATATGGCGACTGACTACGATGTGGTTGTCGTGGCCGGAAGTAACAAGCAGCTAGACGCGAGAGTGTCGACGATGGTCAATGCTGGCTTGCCGGGCGAAAACGAGATCGTTGCAGTAAAGTCTCTTGGTGCGCCCCCCGATAGACTTGCGGTCCACACGTCGCGAAATCTTGGAATGACATGGGTGACTGCCTTCAGCGATCTGGGTGCGGGGCCTGATGGGCTGTCATTGTTCTATACTCACAATGGGCCGCAGTGCGCTGCGTGGAGTTGCACGCCCGGGTACCATCGTTACACTTTGCCGATTCCGAATCCCGTGCCGCCTGACTATGAGCTTGGCCTAGAACTAGCCGCTGCTGACTTGGATGAGCTCACGAACAGCTTGTTCATCATCGGGCGGGACTGGAACCAGGAGAACTGGGTAACCCTGAAAGTGCCACTCGGCGCTGCGAACATGACGCCAATCTCGAACGCTGCGCCGCTTGGTTCGAGCTGCTTTTTTCCTCCTTGGATTCGTGTCGTTGAAGAGGAGTTCTTTACCGCTTGTGTCGCTACCGTCGAGACGCCACCGCCCCTAGGAGGTATCTCCTTCAATGTCTTCCAGACCAAATGGAGATTCAACGCACCATCGCTCTTCGATCAAGATCGTGCGGACCTAAATTTGCCGGGTCAACCGGTGCTATCGGTTCCACCGATGTATACACCAACGGCAACCCCGACACCGTCGATCGCGATCGATCGGACGCCTGGGCGATCACCCGGACCAACCATCGTGTGGGGCCGGGCTGACTTCCTCAACGACCCCTCATTCCCTCGCGATAAAATTTTCTTGGAACCCGGTCGTTAATGCAGCCCACTGCCAAAGCGGGCCGAGATGTTCAGCGTCGTGAGTCCTCAATTGAACTATTCGATCTTCGCGATATCGCCGCAGCGATGGTTCAGCCCGGAAAGTAGTAAGTCAATTGTGGGCGTAGGTTCATCGCACGCGGCGGCTTTGTTTTTAGTGGTTCAGAACGGACAGCAGTACGGCGAGGTCTGAGCGCACGTTTGCCAACGCGTCTCTGTGCGATGGCGCGTGCCGCTCGAGTTGCCACACGAGAGAGCCACTGCGCCCATCAATTAGCTTGAGGACGACGGCGTGACCAAACGCTTCTGCGTACGCGCCGCTGATCACGTGGGTCGCGCCCAAGTACTTTGCTGCGCTCACCACGCAAGTCTCGCTGACGCAGGCATGGCACAAGCAGCGGTCGAGATCTGCCGGCAGGTTTGTGTTGCCGATCTCATCTAGGCTGCGCACGTCTTTGATTAGCGCGTTGAGCTCGAGAAACAACGCATGCTCGAAGCGCTCTTGCGCCGAGCCCTCCTCCGTCTCCAAAGCGGAGGCGGCAACGAGCACGGACAGTGGCTTCACGCTCCCAGCCGGCAGCGCTTGCGTGTAGGCGGCGAGTTGCTCGTTCTCGAGGAGCCTTTGGACCAGTGCGCGTGCGAGGTAGTTTAGACTTTCATCGAGCGGTGAAGCGCTTTGGGTCAGGGTCATTTGCGCTGTCACAAACGGCACGTCTGCGATCAAAAGCTCGACTGTTCCAGGAAGCACGCCGTCGACCATCTCGTCGCAATCGGCACGACGCGCGTCAAAACTGAAGCGCGCGACGAAGTCGACAAGCGGGTCGTCCTCCTGCACTACGGCGATGCCATAGCGTGCGAGCGCTTTGCTTGCGTCAACATGCGCTGTGCAGCCACGCGGCCAAAGGAAGGTCGTATCGTCGACGGCTATTCGGAGATTCCAAGGGCGCACCGCAGGAGTGGATGCGAACAACAAAACGAGGAACGCCAATGGCATGGACATCGTGTGCCCGCCTGCGGCTCAACCTGGCAAGTGAAATAGCCAAAAGCGTGTTTGTGTCAGCTACTGGCTTCCTTCGCGAGACGCTTCGCGGTGCAGCAAGAGCGCAATCCGAGCACGCGTTACGCTTCTTCATTCGGATGTTCATCCTTCCCGCCGTGGTCTTAGCGATTTTTGCGCTGCTGAACCTTTTCCGAGCGTGTCATCGACGTGCGACACCCTTGGTCGTCACGAGCCTCTCTCCTGGTGTCGTTGCGCTTCACTCGGTGACATCTGCTTGGGTGTCGCAGATACCAGGAGATGCTGGCCTGGTGATGTGGGGTGCTCCTCTGCCGTGGACCGTGGCGGGGTTTTCGACGCGGAATTTTAGCGTCGCCCGCGCGTCTGCGCGTTGGACGCAAACCTTCGGAGCTAACGTTTCGATTTGTTTGGGTTCCAATACTGGCGAGGGAGGGAGTTGAACCCTCGACCTACGGCTTATGAGTCGGCCGAGGGTGGTTTGCAGGGAGTGGGCGGCGTTAGCAACGAGTGCGAAATCGTTGGTGATTCGCGCGGCAACGATTCCCGCGGTTCGCCGGATTTAGCAGCGGTTACGAACCAGTTTGCTGCCTCCTTGCTGCCGCGTTCCGCCCGCCTGTCCGTATCGACGGCGACAATCTACAAGCTGTGCGCCCAAGGGCTGCTTCGGCATGTGCGCGTGCTCAGCGCGATTCGGATCCCGGAGTCGGCGCTCGACGCAATGAGCCACGAAAAATGACGATAGCCCTTCTTGGCTCCGCGGTGATACACTTACCTGTGATGGATCCTACAACGTCAAAGCTCGTGGAAGAGGTGCTGCGTCTGCCCCGGGAGGCGCGTGCTGCGATCGTGGGCAAGCTCATTCAAAGCCTCGACGACGGCGCTGTCGATGCGAACGCGGAAGCTGCTTGGAGCGCAGAGATCGCCAAGCGGCTTGCGGATGTCGACTCCGGAAAAGTGAAGCCCGTGCCTTGGGATGAAGCCCGCCGCCAGATTCTCTCCGACAAATGACCCCGCCACAGCTCGAGTTTCACCCCGAAGCGATTGCGGAGGCTCGATACGCTCGCCGTTGGTACGAGGAGCGCAACCCGATCGTCGCCACGGCGTTCGTCGCCGCGATGGACCACGCGATCGAAAGCATCCTGGCGATGCCGGAGCGCGCGCCGTCGCATCTGCACGGCACGCGCAGACTGACGCTGCATCGGTTCCCTTTCTCCGTCGTGTACCGCGTGTCGGCCAAGACAATTTTGATCGTCGCGTTCGCTCATGATCGTCGGGAGCCCGGCTACTGGGAGGATCGCTGATCGCGATGAAGAAGATCGCCATGCGCGGCGAGTTCGAGTTCTCGAAAGGCGTACGTGGCAAGTACGCCGCGCGCTTCGCGAAGAGCACGAACGTCGTCCTGCTCGCGCCGGACGAGGCAAAGGCGTTCCCCGACTCGGAATCCGTGAACCAAGCGCTGCGCCTGATCGTGTGCGCGGCCGAGCGTCTCGTGGGCAAGTGACGGTCGGTTCCCGTGCATCGTAACCTGTGTCAAAACTCGTCGGACGAGCCTGTTTTGCGAATTTGATTTTGACATGGGTTTTGACACGCGGTCTCCGCTGCAAGCTCGGCAAACGGCGTTCGGACGCGGAGCGATGTTAAAACCCCACGTTTTTGCGAATCAGTGCAGTAGGTCGCTGATGGCCGGACGGACTCACCGGCTGAGCTGTTCACTTACGTTGGCTCCATTGGACTTCTGAGCCAACGCGATCACCAACTCACATACCCAGCGCGCAACCGCGCCGCTCCTAGGCACCACATCCACATCGGCTGTGTGCCAGAGCCTTTGATCGCCCTTCCACACGGCGCAAAACCAGTTTCCGCCTTTGCGCCCCTTTGAACCGGTAAGCCACTCCGCGTGAGCAATAAAGTGGTCGACCCGGGCGACGCAGTCATCCAGGAGATCACCAGACCAGGAAATACCAATCGCTCCCTCATCGTCCGATGCGTAACCTGGTGGTGGTCGGTATGTGCCTGCTTCCTGCGTAGCGAGAATCAATTCGCCAAAATCGCGTGCGCCTTGCTCGCTAGAGAATCGAATCGACACCCATCTTGAATCGAAGAGTACGTGATCTTCTGCGGTGCTAATGACCAAGGTCCAGGCGGCACTGCGCCCTTTGGCCCTCGGTCTTTGGAAAATCTCGATCTTCATTCCGCTCTTTTCCATTGCAGAAACGTCCGTATTTGAACTGCCACGCGGCGGCCGGGCTAGCAACGCCTGGGCAGGTCAACGCACCATCGGGCAGATTTGTGACCATGTACCCGGCCATTCAAGATTCGGCGCCGGAGATGCGGTCTTAACCCGGTCTTATCTTGGTCTTCACGTGGTCAGCGCCGGACCACGTTAAGACCACGCTGTGCGCGACGGCGCGAGCGCCCGGATCGTCGCTGTGGTCGGACGTCGACTTCGAGAACCGCCAGATCGCCGTCGCCAGATCGTACGGACGCGACACTACGAAGGGCGGCCACGCAGACTCGATTCCAATCGCCGACGACCTGCTGCCGTTTCTACGCGATGCGGTGGACACATCGCCGAGCGGGCTCGTGTTCCCGAAGCCGGACGGTTCGATGTTCAGCCAGCACGCACCGTTCGAGGACGTCCTACGACGCGCTATGAAGCACGCGGGCCTCGTCACCGGCTACGAACACGTCTGCCGCGTGAAGGCATGCGGCCACAAAGAGAAGGCGAGCGACCAAGAGCAACGCTACTGCCCGACCCACAAGCGGAAGCTCTGGGTGAAAGCCGAGGTCAGGCCGATTCGCTTCCTCGATTTACGCCACACGACGGCAAGCCTGCTGATGATGTCGGGCGCGAACCCCGGCGCGGTGCAGAAGGTGCTCCGCCATTCGAGCCCGCAGATCACAATGAACACGTACGCGCATCTGCAGCCGGAGTACCTGCGCGCCGAGGTGAACCGCCTCGACTTCCGGCTTGCTGCCACTTTGCTGACACCGGAGCAGACGAAAGCGATCGCACCCAAAGAGCCCGAAGCTAACGATGCGGAAGAGAGGGGGAATCAATGGTGGCGAGGGAGGGAGTTGAACCCTCGACCTACGGCTTATGAGACCGCCGCTCTAACCACCTGAGCTACCTCGCCAAAGGAGGCGCGGTCCTAAGCTAGCGGCGCGCGCGTCGTCAAGTGGGAAGCTGCGGTCTGTCGCCAGAGCGGCCCGCCGCCGGTTTCAAAGTTCGCGGGATCGCGCTGAAACTCAGCTCCCAGCGCGCGTTTTTAGGTACTCGGCGACGCTTTCGCCCAGCCGAGATCCAAGGGCGCGCAGGCGCTGTGAAGCCTGCGGTTCGGCAGCGGTTTGGGCCATGCCCACTTCGATTGAGATGCGGTCGAGCACGGTCATTTTGACGTCGCAGAGGTCGACGACAAACGTGGCCCGCGTGCTGCCTGCAAGCCCGGCCTCGGGCTTCTCCAAGCTCAGGTCTTTTCCGGGGTTGAGATCTACAGCGTGGACGACCAGCCGGTAGCCATCGTCGCCACCGCCGATGAGTTTGGGGATCCGCTTGCTCACTTCTAGGCGAAAGTTCGCATCAAGCTTGCGTTTGTCCGTGTCGTAAGCGCGAAACTCAGAGTCGGCTGCGTTCCGTGCGAGCGCATCAGCTTCCGCCAAACCGTTGACCTTCACCTGAGAGAAATCGATTGCTTCCAGCTTGAGCTTGCCCGCCGCGTCGCGGAGCGGATTGCTGCCGGCTTGTTTGACGATGGAATAGGGCGCGCAGGCCAGAAGCGAAAGGCAGAAGAAGGTTTTGAACATGGCGCGCGGCCTAGGGCACGCGCTGATCAAAATCGAGTGAAAGTGCGGCAGTCATGCGACATTTGTCATGCGTGAGCGCTCAGACCGTGAGGACCAGCGGAAGCACGACGGGTTTGCGCTCGAGCTCGCGGCGGAAAAAGCGGCGGAGCGCCGTACGAATCGAATCTTCCATGGCCACGCGGTCGCGCCGCGCTTCGGCCGTGTGCTCGTCGAGCGCTTTGCGCACCCACTGCTTGGCCTCATCGAACAACGTTGGATGCTCCGCATCACCAAAGATGCCCTTGGTGAGCAAGTCCGGGCCTTGTGTGACGTCGCCGGTCGTTTGATCAATCGTCACCACGCAGATGACCATGCCGGCGTGCGCCAGTTGTGCGCGGTCGCGCAGCACCACGTCGCCCACGTCGCCAATGCCTTTGCCGTCCACAAAAATCTTACGCGCCAAGTAGCGCTCGCCAAGCCGGGCGTGCACTTCGCCATCATCACCTTGCGCGAGCTCGAGTGATTGCCCGTCTTCGATCGTGAAAACTCGCTCCGACTCCACCTGACAGGCACGCGCGGTATGGGCATGCGCTTTGAGATGGTGCAGCTCGCCGTGGATGGGAATGAAAAAGCGCGGCCTGACGAGGTTGATCATCAAGCGCTGCTCTTCTTTATGTGCGTGACCTGAGGTGTGAACACGCGCCACTTGCCAGTACAGCACTTCGGCGCCGCGGCGGATGAGCCCATCAATGGCGCGTGTGATCGGGCGCTCATTACCTGGAATCGATCGCGAAGAGAGAATGACCAAGTCACCCTCTGCGATCGAGAGATGGTGCGACTCGCCATTGGCGAGCTTCACCAGCGCAGACGTTGGTTCTGCTTGGCTGCCCGTTGTGAGGATGGTCAGCGTGGACGGATCGCAATCCTTTGCGTTCTCCAGCGGAACAAACATGTCATCGCGCACTTTGAGCACGCCAAGCTCGCGCGCAATGCGTGCGTTGTTCACCATGCTGCGGCCGTTGAGCACAATCTTGCGCCCGAGCCGCTCCGAGATCTCGATGATCGTCTGCATGCGGTACACATGTGACGCGAACGACGCTATGAAAATGCGTCCCTTGGCGTCGCGCATGGCTTGTTCGAGCCCTTCGGCGATCGATGCTTCCGATTGCGACACGCCTTCGATCTCGGAGTTCGTCGAATCCGACATGAGCGCAATGACGCCGCGGTCGCCAAGCTCGCCAAAGCGCGCGAGATCCGTACGCTCGTTCCCCACCGGGCGGTGATCGATCTTGAAGTCGCCCGTGTGAATGACGGTTCCGATGGGCGTCGTAATCGCAATCGCGAGCCCGTCCGGGATGGAGTGCGTGACGCTCAAGAACTCTAGCTCGAGTGGGCCGAGTGTCATGGTTTGCCGCGGCCGCACCAGCTCGAGTGAAAACTTCATGCCCCACTCGCCGAGCTTGTGCTGGATCAAACCGCAGGTGAAGCGGCTCGCAAAAATCGGCGCATCCATCACCGCGAGCGCGTAAGGGAGCGCGCCAATGTGGTCCTCGTGCCCGTGCGTGATCACGTATCCGTGCAAGGTGAGATCGAGCGACTTGAGCAGTGAAAAATCGGGGATCACCAGATCGATGCCGTGCATCTCTGGGTCCGGAAACAACACACCGCAGTCGACCATGATCGCATCGCGGCCATAAGCGATGATCATGGCGTTCATGCCAATCTCACCAAGCCCGCCGAGCGGAATCATGCGAATCTTCTCTAAATCACTCACTGTCTAAAGCTCACTTTCGAAGTCTCTAGGTCGTCGTCGCTCGCGCCTTGCGGTGCATCGCCGGCCACGGTCGCGAGCGCGACACCAATTTTGAAATCCCACGACAACGGATCATGCCCGAGGTCGATATTCGTTTGTTCATCCACGCTGGTAATCTCTTGCCCTGACGCGCGTCCCATCCAGCGTGGCAGCAGAAAATCGAGCAGCAGTGGA
The DNA here is from genome assembly GCA_044359465.1 of Myxococcota bacterium. GTDB lineage: Bacteria > Myxococcota > JADLHZ01 > JADLHZ01 > JADLHZ01 > JADLHZ01. The sequence continues at coordinate 1,180 of JBIKMD010000015.1, read as the reverse complement.
TCCATCATAGGCCGGGAGCTTTGCCCAACGACCACTTGTGATTGAAAGCTGCGCACCTCAATGCTTGCGATCCGATCGAGGCGCAAACATTCACGCACGGCACTGGTGGTCAAGCCATCGTCTTTGAGTGCTTGCGCCAAATCTGCTGCGCCCGCTTTTTCGAGTGCGTGGTAGATGGAGCCGCCGCCACCTGGTTGCAAAAAAGACAAGACGATTTTTCCACCCGGCCTCACCACGCGGCGTAGCTCGCGCATCGCCCGCTCGGGTTGCGCGGTATATTGCCAGCGCCAATGCCCAACAGCGACGTCAACCACACCGTCCGCGAGCGTTAGCTCTTCTGGCGAGTCTTGCCTCACGAAGACGCGAGGGTCGTGCTCGAGCTCGTGGTGTGAATGCAGCACCCGCAAGCTCGCGCGGTCTTGCTCGCTGATGAGCATGGTCGCTTCGCGCGGCATGCGGCTGACGAGCTCCAAGGACAGAATGCCAGGACCAGACTCCCAATCTAGCCACACGCCTCCCGCCTCTGGCTCGGGGGCAACTTTGAACACCGGGGTGAGGAGCGGTCGCAGCACACGCTGACCGTAAAGACGCTCGTAACGCCGGACGCGTTTCTCCGCTTCGTACACGGGGATTGTTTAGCACAGGCTGGGCCGAGGACGACGAATCCTGTCCTCGCGCTTGAGGTAGGTCTCGACCGTGAGCACGCAGATCGACTACGCGCCCCTCTATGGGCCTTGCGATTGGATGTGATGTTGGCGGAACGAGCACCCGCCTTGCGCTGGTCGATGTGGCTACGGGCCGTTTGCTGGCAACGCGCAAACATCCTTCGCACGTGGGTGACTACAAACGTGGGCTCGCTGCTCTGGCGGAAGACATCCGTACGTTTGGCGAGCAAGTTCCGGTGGGTGTGGCGATTGCTGCGCAGCTCGATCCTCTGCGGCGGCGTGCGCTCGTAGCGCCAAACCTCAAGTGGCAAAACGTCCGGCTCGCAGATGATCTCGAAAAGCTACTCAAAGTTCCGGTGCGCCTGGAAAACGACGTGCGCGGCGCTGCTTACGGGGAGCTTCGTTTTGGCGCCCTGCGCGGCGTGACAGGCACGGCGGCGAGCGTGTTTTGGGGCAGCGGCATTGGCGGCGCGTTGATCGCCGAGGGCCGCGTGCAAGCGGGTGGCCTAGCCATT
>JBIKMD010001116.1:0-3963 GCA_044359465.1 Myxococcota bacterium | reverse complement strand
CTCTGGCCTCCATTGGGACCGATCTCGATCAGACGGCAGCAGCGCTCGGTGTGGACGAAACCGACGACGCGCATCTAGCGCTCGAAGCGCAAGCTGAAGAGACGCGGCGTCTCGAACGTGAACAAGAAGCCGCCCGCCGCCGCGCGATAGAAGAGGCCGCGCTGGCCGAAGAACAGGCCGAGCTCGAACGCCAACGCCTGGCCGAAGAGGAAGCGGCTGAGCAGCAGAGGCTCGCCGAAGAAGAAGAGCGCATTCGAAAAGCCGCCGAAGAGCGGATTCGCCGCGAGATTGAAGAAGAGACGCGTCGCGAAGTGGAAGCGCGCAGAAAAGCAGAACAAGAGCGCGCGCGCCGAGAAGCCGAAGAGACGTTGCGCCGGGAAGCGGAGGAACGCGCGCGCCTCGAAGCAGAGGAGCGGATTCGGCTGGAGCGGGAGGCCGAAGCGGAACGAGAACGCGTCCGCCACCGCAGGGCAGCAGAAGAACGCGAGCGGGCAAGAGCAGAAGCCGAGCGCGAGCGCATGGAAGCGCAAGAGCGTGAGCGGCTTGCCGAAGAAGTGCGGCTCCGCGCGCGCATCGAAGCAGAAGCGAAGGCGCGCGTAGAAGCTGAGACCAAGGCGCGCGTGGAAGCCGAGATGCGCCGGCGCGAAGAGGAAAACCGCAAACGCGACGAAGAAGACCGGCGGCGCGAAGAAGAGATCCGCCGCCGCGAAGAGGCTGCCGAGCGCAAGCGCGAAGAAGCGGAGCGCAAACGCGAAGAAGCCGAGCAAATGCGGCTTGCGCAAGAACGCGATATGCGCCGCCGTGAGATAGAGGAGACCAAACGACGCGCTGAGGAAGAGGCGCGCCGTCGTGCCGAAGAAGAAGCGCGACGCCAAGCTGAGGAAGCGCGGCGTGCGTCTGACGAGGCGCGGCGCGTAGAAGAAGCAGCGGTGCTCGCCAAGCAGCGTGAACAGCAGGCGAGAGAGCAAGAAGAGCGCAGCCGTGTCGAGATGGAGAAAATCATCCAGGCGACGGTTCGCGAGCGCCTCGAAGGTGAGGTGGCAAGGAGCCTCTCGCGTTCGTCGCGAGGGCCTGCCGAGGACGAGCTAGCAGCGAGTGAGCCGCGGGCACCGAGCACGGAGCAGGGCGATCTCGTCGAAGAAGACGTGGCCGTAGTGCTCGCGCGATTCGTCAATGAACGCATCACCGGCAAAGTGCGTTTCATGCGCGGTGAGCAGGAGAAGCTCGTTGGTTTCGATGACGGTAAACCCATCGAAATCGTGTCGAGTGATCCGGCTGACCGCTTAGAAGAATTCTTGCTGCGCGAGCATTTGCTGACGCGGCCGCAGTACCAAAAATGTAGGCTAAAGCAGCTGCAGAATTCGCGGCAAATGGGCGCCTATGTCGTCGCCGAGGGCTTCGTCAAAGCGGCCGAGCTCTTCGAAGTCGTGCGGACACACTTCGAAGACACGCTGCATTCGTTGTTTGATTGGGAGAGCGGCAGCTACACCTTTGTTAGCACCACGGTGCCCATTGAAGATCGTATTGTGTTGCCTCAAGCACCGGAGCGTATCATCGCTGACGGTATCCGCCGGCGCTACCAGCTCCCGCGTCTGCTCAAGCAAGTTGGCGGACCGTCGAGCTTGCTCGTTGCGAACATCTCCGAACCCATGCGCCTCGATGCGATTGGTTTGGACCCCAAAGAGCGCCCTGTGGTGCGTCTCCTTGATGGTGCCCACAGCATAGAAGACGTCGTATTTTCGCTCGGCATGAGCGAGGAACGTGTCTACCAGACGCTGTATGTCCTGGTGGCGTTCAAGCTGGCAGAGGTCGCTGTGCGCGGCGTCGTCGGGCCGAACGAGCAGGACGAACATTCAGTCGCTATCGACCGCGCGCGCATTCGCGAAAAATACGAGCAGGCGCGCAAGTCAGACTACTTCGATTTTCTTGGGCTTGCCGTGACTGCCACCGAGTACGACATTGGCCGCGCCATCGACGCCGTCCGCCGTGTCTTTGGCAAAGAACGCTTCACCGCCGAAGTTGCGCAGGAGCTGAAAGAAGAGCTCGGCGAGATTGACCGTGTACTCGCCGATGCCGAATATGTCCTGCGCGATGCCCGCTTGCGGGATGCTTATATTCGTCATATGCAGCGCGCCCGAGCGTCATAAACCTGTCTATGGCATCCTATTTTATGGGTGCCGCGTGATAGAGTGAGACTTGCGGCTCAAGGTGAGGTACTAAAATGACCGTTCGCAAAGTAGTGATTTGGCCCGATCCCGTGCTCAGCGCGGTGGCAAAACCCGTCGACAAGGTGGACGACACGACCCGCGCGCTCATTCGCGACATGTTCGATACCATGTATTTCGCGAACGGCGTGGGCCTGGCAGCCCCGCAAGTTGGCGTATCACAACGTATTTTGGTGATTGACCTGAATCCAAAGGGCCGCGCTCGGGGCGAAGAGCTCGAAGATCTCAAGAGCCAAGGTTTCGATGGTCCACGGGCGTTCATCAACGCTGAGATCATCAAAAAAGACGGTGTGCTGATCTGGGAAGAAGGCTGCCTCAGCGTGCCCGGCATCAATGAAGAGGTAGAACGTGCCGAGCACGTCGTGGTCCGCGCCCTCGATGAAAACGGCAAGGTGTTCGAGAAGGAAATGGCCGGGCTCTACGCCGTGGCGATTCAACACGAGCTCGACCACCTGAACGGCAAAGTGTTCGTCGAGTACCTGTCGCGGCTCAAACGCGACGTCATTAAGAAGAAGATGCAGAAGATTCAGCTCACCAGCGAGGACTACTACGCCGAGCTGCATGAGGACGAAGACGACGCCGCCGCCGCCATCTGAGTGAGAGCGGTGGCCGAGGCGCTTCACGCTATCGCTTCGCTACTTGAGCCCAGGGAAGACCGTGCTACAACCGACGGCGCATGACACTTCGCGTCGTCTATTTTGGTTCCCCCGATTTTGCCGTTCCTGCGCTCAGCGCCCTCATCGAGCGTGACGATCTTTGTAAGGTCGTTGCGCTAGTCACCCAGACAGACAAGCCCACGGGCCGCGGTCAGGCCGTCAGCTCCCCTGCGACCAAAGCGGTTGCGTTAGCACGCGAGATTCCCGTGCTGCAGCCAAAGACCTTGAAAGACGAGGCGGTTCAACAGGCGCTGCGAGCCTTCGACGCCGATCTGTTCGTCGTTGCTGCTTATGGCAAGCTCTTGCCGCAAGCCGTGCTCGATATTCCGCGGCGAGGCTGCGTGAATCTGCACGCCTCGTTGCTTCCCAAACACCGGGGCGCCGCGCCCATCGCCCACGCGCTACTTGCGGGAGACGAGCAGACCGGCGTGTGTCTGATGAAGATGGAAGCTGGGCTCGACACCGGCCCCGTCTTCGCGCGGGTCGTCACGGACATCACAGATCAAGACAACGCTGGCACCTTAACGGATCGTTTGGCCCAGCTCGGCGCCGAACTACTCATTCAAAATTTAGTGTCGCTCGGGCTTGGCGGACTCACCGCGCAGCCGCAGCCAGAAGCAGGCGTCACGCACGCCGGCAAACTGAAGAAAGAGGACGGCGCCGTGCAATGGGCACTCCCTGCGCAGGCCGTTTGGCAGCGCATTCGCGCCTATTCTCCGTGGCCTAGCGCGTTCACGTTCGTCGATGGCAAACGTTTGCAGATCTTGGCTGCGCGGCTCGCACCTGACACGCAAGCAAATCCTGGCGCAGCCATTATTGACGGTACTCGGCTCGTTGTTGGCTGTGGCAAGGGCGCCATTGAAATCTTAGAGCTCAAACCCGAGGGCAAACGTGCGATGAGCGCGAGCGCCTACGTGGCGGGCCGTCCATTCGATAGCGGAAAGGTGCTCGGCTCGTGAACGAAGAACTTTTTGCAACCACACAAGCGTTGATGCGCCTCAACTCTACGACACTGAACGAAGCGGGTGTCGCGAGTTACCTTCATGACTTCCTGAGCAAACGCGGTTTCGCCACCGAGCTGC
>JBIKMD010000645.1:0-3964 GCA_044359465.1 Myxococcota bacterium | reverse complement strand
AACGTGTATTTCATGGCGCACGGCAAGCTGCGCGTCATCGTCGACATTTACGACAACAACGTCCTCAAGCATGTGGTGCGAACTGTCGCGGGCCAAGGGTTCTTTTTTGGCGACGGCGGTGACGCGTTATCCGCGCGCTTCACGTACATCTCTTCGCTCAAGCGCTGGACAGACGCGAGCACGGAAAAGCTAGTGCTCAATGACGTCGTCAACCTGAGACTGCGCGAAGCTGATGTTGGCGGCGTCGTGCGCACGCTCGCCGGCACGGGGTTGCTCTACTTCGATGCGGCCCTCCCACCTGCGGAACGCACCTTGTTCAATCGGCTCGCCACCACACGTCCTTATCAGATCAACGTCAGCTCCCGACTTGCGGTTGGTCCGTCTGGTCGCGTGTACAGCGTGGGTGACTACGGCAGACCGTCGGTGCTGGATCGCAGCGATGGCCAATGGAAGAACATGGGCTCACCCACCGCAAGCACACTCTACCGCGACGCCGACGGTACCGACCAAGGCGTCTTGAACGGGGGCAACGTGTTTGGCTTGACGAGCACTCACGTGCTTTGGATCAGCATGGTCATTGACGCCGCACTATACCCGTCAACTGGAGGCTGGGGCGACGGCATGGTGAAGAAGTACGCACTCGCCGATGGTGTTCAGACGCAGTTCACAGGCGTCCCTGGTGCCATGGTGGGATCCATGTGCAACGCCTCCGGCGGATCCACACCGCGCGCCACCTGCGGCATGCCCATGACTTACTACTGGATCGACACTGACCCCACCTTTGACGATTTTGGCACACCTGCTGACTGCACCGATGACCGCTGGGTGCTTCCGGTGAATGCGACCGTCTACGACCCACGCCTGTTTGCGATTCCCGCTGACTGCGACCAAAACCCACCGCAAGGTGGCAACGAGCCACCGCAGATGCTCCTCAACAATGCGGGCGCCTTCGTGTCGCCGAGCCGCTATGACGCTTTCGTTTATGTCCGCCGCCCAGATTTGGGAGCCGAGGTGGTCTACACCTGTTCGGCGTCGGATGGGCGCCTACGCCGCTACCAGATCACACCAGCACCGGTCGGCCCCCGCGAGACGAGCTTGTACTGGCCAGCGGATGCGATGCGCTGCAGCGGAACATCGTTGTTGTGGAATGAAGCGCGAAAATCACTGACTTTCGCGTACGAACAAGGCGGGTTCTACGGCATCGCCGAATACCTCGACGTGCCCTGAGCGCGGCGCTCAGTGGCACTCGCCAGTGGTACTCGCCAGTGTTACTTGGAAGTGCCTGCGATCTTAGCGACTTCAGTCGCGAAGTCATCGCCAGACTTCTTTTGGATGCCTTCGCCGAGCTGGAAGCGAGCAAAACGGCGCACCACAAGGTTCTCGCCAATCTTGGCCACGCGCTCGGTGATGAGCTGCTGAATCGTGATGTCTGGATTCTTCACGAACTGTTGATCGAGCAAGCATTGTTCCTTGAGGAACTTGTCGACTTTGCCTTCGACAATCTTGTCTGCAATCGCAGCCGGCTTACCGGACTCGATCACTTGCGCTTTGAACACCGCGCGTTCACGTTCGATCACGTCTGGTGAGATCTCTTCGCGGCGGACGGCGATTGGGTTCGCGGCGGCAATGTGCATGGCGATGTCTTGCACGAGCGCTTTGAAGTCTTCGTTCTTAGCAACGAAGTCGGTCTCGCAGTTCACTTCTACGAGCACGCCGATTTTGCCGGCAGCGTGGATGTAGCTACCAACCGCGCCTTCCGACGCGATACGGCCCGCTGCTTTACCAGCCTTCGACAAGCCCTTTTGTTTGAGCCAGTCGATCGCTTTTTCGAAGTCGCCGCCCGTCTCAACGAGCGCCTTCTTGCAATCCATCATGCCTGCTTGCGATTTCTCGCGGAGGTCTTTGACGAGCTGAGCTGAGATTTCTGCCATGTTACTTCACGCGCTCCACTTGTGGGCCTGGACGGCGGCCTTCTTGGCGCTCTTTGTTCTGCGCTTCGGCCATCGATTCCATTTGCTCTTCTGGTTGGCTGCGGGCCTTCTTCGCGTCGTCGCGCTCTTCAGCCTTCTTTTGCGACAAGACTTCGCCGTATTTTTGGTTACCTTCGGCGCAAGCATCGGCAACGCTGGTGACGAACAAACGGATCGAACGGATCGCGTCGTCGTTACCTGGGATCACGTAATCGACCATGTCTGGGTCGCAGTTGGTGTCAACCACGCCCACCACTGGAATCCCGAGCTTCTTCGCTTCGAGCACCGCGATGTGTTCCTTGCCTGGATCGATCACGAAGAGCGCGCCTGGCAGACGGGTCATGTCTTTGACGCCGCCCAGGTTCTTCTCGAGCTTGCTGCGTTCGCGTTCCATGCCGAGCACTTCTTTTTTCGGCAGCTTTTGGAAGGTTCCGTCTTCGGCCATCTTGTCGATCGCGCGGAAACGGTCGAGCGATTGCTTGAGCGTCTTGAAGTGGGTGAGCATGCCACCGAGCCAACGCTGGGTGACGAAGAATTGCTGCGAGCGACGCGCTTGCTCTTCAACGACTTCTTGCGCTTGTTTCTTGGTGCCAACGAAGAGCACCTTGTCGCCGTTCGACACGGTCTCGACGAGGAAGCGGAACGCCTTCTGGTAGAGCTCGTGCGTCTTTTGCAAGTCGATGATGTAGATGCCGTTACGAGCGCCAAAGATGTATTGCTTCATCTTTGGGTTCCAACGTTGGGTTTGGTGACCGAAGTGGACACCGGCTTCGAGCATGTCGCGGATCGAAAGTGACATCAGATACCTCTTATGGTGAGCTTGGTCCTCCACTCGCGATCACGGACCTGCGTCCGAGCTCACCTTTCTAGCGCGAGTGAGCGAATTGCCTCGACTTATTCGAGGCCCGGCGCGGTTAGCACCGCCTCCCGCTTCGTGTCCAGGGTGCCTACGATTTTGCGGACGCACCGGGCTGGACCCAGAATCGTGTATCCCCTGCTGCAAAACTTGCGCGGCGATCCCGCCTGAACGATGCATACGCATGCTCACTCTTTTGTTCTCTCTCGCGTGCGTTGCTGCGAGTGAGCCTAGCGACCTAGAACCAGCTAGCCAGCCCATTGATTCCGCGACGGCACCAGACGTCTTCGACATCTTCGAGGAGCAGCAAGAGATCTTCACCGGCGCCCGCGGCGCCATCAAAGTACGAGAATCCGGCAGTACCCTCTGGGTGATCGACCGCGCGACCATCGAAGCCACCGCGGCCACCAGCATCGCCGACATTTTGCGCATGGTGCCAGGCATGTATGTGCGCGAAATTTCTCCGGGTTTCGTCGAAACGCACGCACGCTTTCCAGTGCTCATCCCAGACAACCAAACGCTGTTCCTGGTGGATGGCCGTAGCCTGCAGTTCGACAATTTCGGCTACACGGACAAAATGGGCATCGAGGTGCTCGACATCGAACGCGTCGAGGTCATCATGGGTCCTGCCTCAACGCTCTACGGCACCAACGCCTTCGCAGGTGTGGTCAACATCGTCACCAAACGCGCGGCGGCAAGCGGCGTCACAGCGACCGCCACCCTACGCGGGGGCCTCGCGAGTGGCTCGAGCGGCGAGCCCGGCACCCGCGCGAGTAGCGGCCTGCAGCCGCTCGGGCGTGCCTTCATCGACACCACCTATAAGAATGAAGGTTTTAGCTTTCGCGGAAGCCTCGGCGCCGACTATTTGCCGTCGTTCGTGCCTGTCCTGGGCTTGACCCAGAGCGACGCGCCCGCGCTTGCGCCTCACGGCCGCGTCAATGCAGCGCTGGATTTCACAGAAGAAATCAAAGGTTGGACGCTGCGTCAGCGCGCGGCCGCCATGGTGCACAACTCATCGCTGACGCTGCAAGAGCCAGCATTCGCACGCTTCCAAGACTACTCGCTCACGCTGCACGGGAATCGTCCGAACATCGCCAAAGAGGGCGACGAGCTGTCCTTCATCTTGTGGGGCCGAATG
>JBIKMD010000643.1:0-3966 GCA_044359465.1 Myxococcota bacterium | reverse complement strand
GCCGCGGTGTTGATGGACATTCAGCTTCACGGGTCCGTGCTCGACGGAATCGATCTCGTGCGCCTGATTCGCGGCCGATTGAAGACGGCGAAGACGCTGCCGCCAGATCATACGATCGCGCCGTTGACCTGTCCGGTGATCTTCGTCACTGCGAATGTGGGCCTTCACAACGACGCGAGCCTTTTGCGTTTTGGTGCAGACGCCGTCATCGCCAAGCCGGTGGATGTGACACGGTTGTCGCTCTGCTTGAGCAAGCTGATCGCAAAGGACCTCCAAGATGCGTCCAGGTGATTCCGCGCGCGAGACAGGTGCGAGCACCGAACAGCTCGCGAGCCTGCGACAGACATGCGCGGAGCTGCAGGAGCGTGTGGCGCGCTCCATGCGTGTTGAGCAGGATCTCATCCGCGCAAAAGAAGCATTGGACGCAGACTTGCGCCGCGCCCGCGTACTGCAACGCAGTATTGTCGATGCGCTGGGCGCCGTGTCTATCGACGCGATAGCAACGATTTTTATTGAAGCAGCACTCGAGTGTTTCGAGACAGAATTTGGCACGTGGTTGCAACGTGACGAGTCCCCAGATGCGGAGCTGCCAACACGCGCGTTTGTGGCGCGCACGGTTTACGGACTCGATGCGAACCAAATGCTGCCCAATGTCACCGTGTCATCAGATGCGCTTGGCCAAAGTGCGGCAAGCTTACTCACAGGCGATCAGGTCACCGGCTTCGCTCCCGAATTGGCGTTCGCGCAAGACCTTTACGTCGCCCGCGTGCGCCTCAAACACGACGAGTTCGGCTATCTGATTTCTGGACGTTCAAAGGTTCAACAAGCGCTTTTTGCTGCGCCAACCGGCGCGCAGGTGGCGGGCTTTGCGATGCTCGCGAGTCAGATGGAGGCGACCCTCGCCGCGTTCTCCGCGCGCTCGCTCGTGCAGCAACGCAATCTAGAGCTCGTCGCGACCAACGATCGTCTCGAGAAAGCGTTGGCCGAAGCCCACGAGGCCGATCGTCACAAGAACGAGTTTTTGGCCAACGTCTCGCACGAACTTCGCACGCCACTGAATGCGATTATCAACACGCCACGCGGCGTCTTGGCTCAACTTCGCCGGGAATACGCCGTGACCTGCATGCAGTGCGGCGTCTCATTCGTGCTCGACGAATCGGAAGCCCTCGTAAGTGCGCCTTGCCAAGCTTGTGCTGCCGCTGCCCCTCCGTCGCCCGGCGATCTCGTGTTTTTTCCAGGCGGCGCAGCGCAGCTACAGCGCCTTTTGCTCGGTGCAACCAAAGCAGGCGAACACCTCCTCGCGCTCGTCAACGATATCTTGGACACAAGCAAGGCGGCCGCAGGCAAGCTTGAGCTGCACGAAGAACCCGTTCACTTGAATGAGATCGTGGATCGCGTGTTCGTGAGCATCGGAGCACTAGCAACAGAAAAGACCATCACCTTGGTCGGCGATGGAGGTGGGCTCACTGTCCGCGCAGATGGGCTGCGTCTCACCCAAGTGCTCGTCAACTTGCTCGCCAATGCGATCAAGTTCTCGCCCGAGAAGTCTGTGGTTAGCGTGACATGTCAGCTTCGCGAGCAACGCATCGAGCTCGCCGTTCGCGATTCTGGCATTGGGATCGCGCCAGCAGCGCAGCACCTTCTCTTTCAACAGTTTCGTCAGGTGGATGGAAGCCACACACGCAAGTATGGCGGCTCCGGACTCGGCCTGTCCATCGTCAAACAACTAGCAGAGCTTCACGGCGGAGGCGTAGGCGTTGAGAGCGCCGAAGGAAAGGGCTCAACCTTCACCGTTTGGCTGCCTGTGACTCGCTTGCAGCAAAAGGCCACCGCAAACCCATCATGAACACACACGGCAGAGGTTGGCTCTGCCGTGCAACCCCGGAGGATGACGCGCATGTTGCATTTCTCTTCAGCAAGTAGTGGCACGGTGAATACACGCCGTGCAGTGTCGGACTGTCTAGACGCCTTGACCGCAGCACCGGACGGACAACCGGTTCGCTGGATCGTGGTGCACACGACCGTTGGTCACAAAGCAGCGGACATCGTCGCCGAAGCAAAAGCACGTTACCCGCAAGCGCAGGTGCTGGGCGTGAGCTGCGCCGGTGTCATCGGCCGCGAGGGCGCCAACGAGAATCTGCGCGCACTCGGTCTAATGGCAATCGCAGGACCAAAAAATGAGCTGCAGGTCGCCGTTGTCGACGGCGTGGATGGCAGGACCTCTCTCGAAAGAGGCAGGGAGCTTGGGCGCAGCTTGCGCGACACCATGGCCAATGTCCGTTTCATGGGTTTGTACTCGACCGGCATCGATGTTGCGGCAGACCACCTGCTCGAAGGACTCGGCGAGACCTTCCCATCCGTGCCTGTTTTCGGCGGCACGTCGTCGGACCATATGAAGGCGCTCACCAATTTTCAGTTCATCGACGACCGCGTCTTGGAGCACGGCGCCTTGTTGATTGGCTTCGGAGACCCAACCTTGTCGGTCGACATGGTGGCTCATCACGGCAGCGCGGTGCTTGGCATTTCCATGACGGTGACACGCTGCGAAGGCAACCGCGTCCTCGAGCTCGACGGAAAACCTGCCTGGCCCACGTTGATGGAGAAACTTGGCGCCCCAGCCACCTCGCATTGCGGTGAGGTGATTCCAATCAGTGGTCTTGCTGTGAGCCTGCCGCAAGCACTCGTCGCGGAGTATGACAACACCCACGCGCTCTGCGCCGTGCTCAAGACCGACGACAACAAACAATCATTCTATTTGCCCGTTAGCGCACGTGAAGGCATGCGGCTGTCGCTGACACAACGCGATGAAAAACTCATCTTCGACGGTCTGGATCGTATGATGTCGAAATTGAAGTCGCGCTTGTCAGGGAAGAAAACGGTTGCGGTGTTCCATACCGACTGCGGCGCTCGCGGGCGACTCATGTTCGACCGCGTGCTGAAGGACGAAATCGTCAAGCGCATGCAATTTCCGCTCGGAAGCGAGCCTCCGCCTTGGCTCGGTATGTACGGTTTTGGTGAATACACGAACATTGCGGGCGTAAACGGCTTCCACAACTACACGACTTCGCTCTACGCCATCACACGCGCTGGTTAGTCTCGTCGGGCCCAGTTGGTCCGCAGAAACGAGAGTCACCCCTGGCGCGTGCACGACGCCCCTTGGCGCGTAAGCGCTGTTGCAGGCCGTGTTGAAACGCCGATGTTGTGGCAAACATGATCGGTGATCCAATCTAGAACTAGACTCATAGGCCTACTCTCCTTCGTTTTCATCCAAGCCTGTACGCCACCCGGCCAGGAAGGCGACACATGCACCAATACCAACGCGTGCGCTGCGGGCCTGCAGTGCCGGGAAGGGAAGTGCCGGACCATTCCAGTAGAAGGAGGCGGCGGCGGTGCGCCATGCTCCATGAGCGCAGAGTGTGCCCAGGGTGAGATTTGCAGCTCAGGCCGCTGCGCTCAGGGCACCCAAGGCGCTTCTAGCGTCACAGTGAGTGGGCCGGCGGTCGTTCAGGCAGGCGGCCAGGCGAGCTACACGGCCGTCGTCGCCGGGCTGGAAGACCAAAACGTCACGTGGTCGGTCTCTGCTGGAAGCATCAGTAGCGCGGGACTTTTGACAGCACCAACCGGCTCTACGGGTCCGCTAACCATCACCGCAACGAGCGTTGCAGATACGTCCGCCCAGGGGACACGCTCGGTCAGTGTGACATTCCCGACACTTACAGCCGTGTCGCCGACGGAGGCTACGCCGCTTGGCACACTCACCTTGACCGGCTCCGGCTTCGGCTCAACGCAAGGCAGTGTCACGTTGTCTGGTCGCTCGCTTAGCGTGACCAGCTGGAGCGACACTGCGGTAGGCGTGCAGCTAACAGCGGTCGATCGCCAGGGCGAGATCGCAGTGAGTGTCAACGGGGTAAGATCCAACAGCATCCCCGTGCCGTTTCTTTGGGCGTTCGCGCCATCCGGGACGAC
>JBIKMD010000644.1:0-3966 GCA_044359465.1 Myxococcota bacterium | reverse complement strand
TACTGCCCAAACAAAGACGCCGACCATGGCCAACTTACGATCACCTAGTTTTGTAAATTGGACCAGTACGAACCCTAAGCAACCGAACGCTGTCAGCACATCCGGGGCCCCCACCACTGACACGTGCAGCGCGCCAAACACCACGAGAGCCAGGTGCCGCCGAACGAGACGCCACCGAACTCCGGTGTCCTGGCGCTGCGCTGCCCGCTCAAGCTGAATCGCCAATCCGAAACCGAAAAGCAGCGAGAACAACGGGAGAACAGAGAAAGCAACGAAGCGTTCGAGGCCCACGCCGAGCCAGTAGACAGTCAGTGGTGATGCGCCTTCACCGGCTGCTGCTGAGCGCAGCGCACCTGAAACGCCAGTGATCAAAACAAAAACAAGCCCTGCCGCGCCGCGCATTGCGTCGACCATCGTCAAGCGACGATCTGCGAAGGGTACGAAGGTGTTCACTTCTGAAATTGAATCGGCGGGAGCCCCATGTGCTGACGCGTGTCGTTGATACGTTCTTCCGTCTCCAGAACGTGCGTACGACCAATGTAGTGCGTCGCCAGCCAGATCGACAGTGCGATGAACACACCAAACACCGGAATCCACCACGCCCAAAACAGGCCTACCAAAGAGGCCGCACCCAGCGCAGGCGCCAGAAAGTTCACCGTCTTCAGCTCGGTCTGTAGACGATCGTACTCGCCCTGCAACAGGTCCAAACGGGCTTTGAGCTTCGGGTCATCGTTCATCGTGTCACTCATAAATTTTACTCAGCCGTGCCGCAACGCTTTGACCCGCAGCTCCACCTTCGGCTTCCCAGAAAAGTGACTGATGAACGGCGTGAACGCGAGGTCCAAATAGTCGGCAGACGCGGCAGGATGACTTGCTTGACGAAACGCGATGGCACTGAGCCCCCCATCCAGCGTCAGTTTCAAATGCCCATCACCCACCTGACGACGCGCGTTGATGCGAACACCCTTCAGCTGAAACATGGGTTCCGGGTGGCCAATGCCGTACGGGCCGACGCGGTCTAGGTCGTGTACCAGTTCCGCATTGATCTCACTCGGCTGCAACGTGTGGTCGATGCGCAAGGTGGGCTGATAAGGACCGTTTTCAGAGGCGGCAGTAATCGCCGCACTAAACGCCGCCTTGAGCACGCCCCCATCAACATCTGGTTTGAGCGTCACCCCTGCCGCGTGGTGATGGCCACCGTGCTTGAGGAAAAACTCCGAACACGCATGCAGCGCACCGAGCAGGTTCACGCCGGGGACACTGCGCCCTGAGCCCTTGCCGCCCTGACCAATGACCAGCGCGGGCCGCGCAAAACGCTCGACTAAACGGCTCGCAACAATACCAACCACACCCGGGTGCCACGCTTCGTCGTAGACGCAAATGCCCGCCGCGTTCACCGCCACTTGGCCTTCAGCCGCAAACGTGGCGCCCCGCATGACGAAGTCTTCTACACTTTTGCGCGCCGCATTTTCCTGGTCGAGCGCCGACGCCAGATCAGCGGCGACAAGACCATCGCTCAAGAACAACTCGACGCAGCGCATGGCAGAACCCATGCGCCCCGCGGCATTCACCCGTGGTCCCAAGCGGAACCCCAGTGCTTGCGCGTCTGCCTGTAGCGGCTCCACGCCAGCAGCTCGCATGAGCGCCACGAGTCCCGGCCGTGACCCACTGCGAATCACGTCCAGTCCACGCGCCACCAAAATGCGATTGATTCCCGTGAGCGGAACCATGTCCGCCACCGTCGCAAGCGCCACCAGATCGAGGCTTCGGCGTAAGTCCAGCTCTACGAAACGGCCAGCCATGTCTGGCGCTCGTAGACGGCGCCTCAGCGCGATGAGCAAGTGAAAGGCGACGCCAGCGGCGCACAACGGTTTATAGGGAAACCCATCATCCGGCCGATGCGGATTGATGACGGCGTCCGCTATCGGCAAGCGCTCGGGTACTTGGTGGTGATCCACCACAATGACCTGCATGCCAAGCGATTTGGCGTAGGCGACCTCTGACGCGTTCGAGATACCAAGATCCGCCGTCATCAGCAGCTTGAATCCACGCGCCGCAATTTCATCCACCGCTTCTTTGTGGAGCCCGTAGCCCTGCAGCAAACGATGCGGCGTGTAGAACCCAACCACTGCCTTCAGCGCACGCAGATTCTCGACCAGAATGGCGCTCGAGCTCGTGCCGTCGACGTCGTAGTCGCCGTAGACACAAATGGGGCTCTGCGCGAGCAGCGCCTGCAACAGAAGCTCGACTGCAGTGTCGATGTCTTTGAGCGCAGAAGGATCGCTTAGCGAACTGAGACGCGGCGTCAAATGCTCCGGCGTCGCCAGGGCCACGCCTCCACGGTTCAGAAGCACCTGGGCCGCTCCCGGTTGCAACCCCAGCCGGGCCGCTACGGACGCCAGCTCCGGATGCGCGGGTTCGATGCTCCACAGGGGTTCGTTCATCACCAGGCTTCCCGTCCGCGTTGATCAAACGCCTCATGCCGCACCAACGTAACAGGGCCCGTCCACGCCTAGATTCACAGGCAAGACTGGCCCTCGCGACCGCTGGCGCCTTGGCATCAAGCAACCAACCTGTCAAACGCATCCTGCGCTCAGCGTGTTGCTCTCACGTGCGCCAGCGCCGTCAGCATGTCGCGTCCCAGGGTTTCAACCGTCTTATCACCGATCCCTGGAATGAGCCGTAAGCTCGCAAGATCCTTTGGTGCTTCGTTAATCACATCGCGCAGTACGCGATCAGACATGACGCGATAGGCTGGCACCCCCCGCGCCTTCGCTTGTTCGCGGCGCCAAACGCGCATTCCCTCAAACACCACGTCGTCAGGAGGCAATGTCGCTTGCTTCGCTTTGGTAGCCGCCCCATTCTTCTCCACCGCATGCACAGTCGTATCGTGCCTGGTCGTAGCGTCAGAAACGGTCGCCACGACTCGTTCAGCGTCCTCTGCGCGCAGCCCACCCCCAAGTAGCGTCGCCGGCGAATCAGGCTCGAGGCACAGGAGCGACGCATAACGACGACACAACACATTCAAATCGACAAGCACACACGCCGCATCTACGCGCGCGAGTAGCTCCCGTAGGGCGTGCCTTTGCGAGGTTGAATCCATCGCAATCGGAAGTACATCGCTGAGGAGCAGAGCCCAAGCACGCTCACCACTCGTGGTCGCGAGTTGCTGCAACGCGACCAGCTCAACGTCTGCTTTTGGCAACATGCTGCCCGCTTTCCCGCGCAGCCGCCTCACCACCCTGAGGCGCCTGCCTGCCAAACGCTGGCCTACAGCTTCGAGCCTCTGGCGACTCGCAGACACCACCACGCCGGCGCCTATCCCTGTCAGCCTCGAGATGAGCGCCCCTTCTGCGTCCGCACTGAGTGGGCCGCAGACGAAGACGTCGCGCTGCGCTTCCAGCCGTTCCAAGACTAAAGACACTTCTGCAAAAGCTGATGCTTGTTCCATACTTGCTTCCCCCCGAAAGCATGACTGATAGTTTGTTCAGTATCCCTGCAAACCCAAAGCGTCAACGGGCAGGCCTAGGGAGGACAGCAGATTTTGGGACAGCCTTAGACCGAGCTCAGTCAAACGATACGGCGCACCGCTGGCTGCCACTTTCCCCCAAGATCTAGGAGCTGATGGTCACCAATTCCCGCTTTGTAGTCCATCTTGCGGCAGCCTTCGATGTGGTAACCCAAGTAGTAATAAGGCAGCGATGCAGCGCGCGCGTACGCAATCTCCTCGAGCGCCGAAAACACGCCCAAACTGCGCTTGGACGCCTCCGGCTCAAAATAGAAATAGACCGTGCTCAGCGCGAGTGGCGTCACGTCGCAAATCCCGCAGGCGATCAACTTGCCGCCGCTCCAATAGCTTCCTTCGATGGTGTCCGTGGGGCTGTCGTAGAGAAACTCCTCGAGCGAGCTAGCCGCGTCATCATCGGGATCACGGTCGTGCCTAGAGCTCGTGTAGCGGGCATAGAG
>JBIKMD010000642.1:0-3978 GCA_044359465.1 Myxococcota bacterium | reverse complement strand
TTTTTTTTGGCGCGCATGTCCTGCATGACGAACGGAAAGAGGGCTCCCTGTGTCTTCCCGCACCCTGTTTGCCCGAGGCAGTGAAGGTGCATCGTGCGTTGCTCATCGGAGATGAAGCGCGGTGTTCCCTTCGCGAAGCGGGCGAGACGTCCCTGTTTTGGCTCCAGGCCAACGAAAGAGAGGCCCGCATGCTTGCCGGCGCAGTCCATGGCGGCGAGCGCGCCGAGTAAGTCGACCGGCAGCTTCGTGAAAGCGTACGCTGCAACGTTCTCGTGGATCCCGGCGATGCGAGGTCGCACGCGATTGAACCAGAGGTCCATCAGCGCGCGCGTGAAAAGGACAAGGATGACGAAAAGTCCGATGAACATGGCGCCGTAAACCGCGGGGTTCGTGTGTGCGAGCCGGCCAAAGGCAATGAGCGCTGGCGGCACTCGTGAGGTTCTCTGCGAGGCTAAGAGCCCAAATGGCGGTACCAGCGCGAGTAGCGCTACGACTGCCAGCAAGCGCACTGCGATCGGAATATTCGGTTTGTTTGCGAGTGTCATCGTGAAACTGATGTAGCATTACAAATAATGATATGTAAACTGAAATGTGACATCGGTGTAGAAGTCTGCTAGTTTCCGGAATGACGAAGAAGTCGCCAACCGGGCGCGAGCCCAAGAGAAGGAGAGCAAATGGCCAGGCCGAAGAACGAGAATCCCCCGCCAACCACCAAGAGTCGCTACGTCAGGCAGTTCTTGTTCGACGAAGAGTCGTTCAAGCGCTTCGAATCGCTGCTCGAGAGCCGGAGTCTCGCGGCACACCTCTTGTTCAAGAACGTGGTGAAGCAATACCTCGACGGCTTGTTCATTACGGTGGACACGCTGCAGCCGAGCACGGTGAGCAAGCTACGCGAGTACGCGAAGCAGATGACGGGAAATACTGACATCCAGGTCGCCGTCACGGCCGTTCTTAACCAGTGGGCGCAGCAGCCCGAACCGAAAAGCAAACGCTAGATGCGCGAGGTGATCTCGCGAGGAGGCAGCACATGCGAGGGAAGGGGATTACCTACAGCAAAGTGAACAAGGCATGGGTCGGCCGCATTCGACTCGACGGCAAGGCTGTCTATGTTCAGCACCGCGTGCTCCGCGAGCTCGTCCGAGAGATGAACGAGCAGATGGCGTCGCTCGGCTTCTGCTCGTGTCGCCAAGTGCGCCTCACGCCCGAAGAGGTCGTGTTGCTACACGAGCGGCACGGGCTGCCTCTCGACAGGTCTCAGTCAGGCCATTCGAACGCGCCAATGTCGGCTCCTGCGCCACTCGGCCGCGCTCTCCCCAAGTAGTCGCTACAGCGCGTCGTAGGTGCCGCGCCACCGATCCCTGGGCTCGACGCGCTGCCATACTCGAACCCTCCACTCGCGGGCGCTGACAAGATTGGTTCACCCGTCACCGCGTTGGCGTCGGTCGGCGGCGGCGAGCTGCTGCCGAAGAAGAGGTTGTGGTCGAACGCGATGCTCGTCATCGGCGTGCCGCCGACGAAGGACAGGTACGGCTCGCCGGCGCGAATAGTGAACAGGTTATTGCGGAAGACGAACGTGTCGGCCGCGGTCTCGGTGCCGTCGACGCCGATGATCGCGGTGGCGTTGGCGATTGGCGGGCGTTGCACGAGTGTGTTGTGCTCGATCGTGATGTGCTGGCCAACACCGAGGTCGGCGCGTAGCGCGATCGAGTAGTAGCGGTTGTTCACGAGGAGATTGTTCCAGACTATGGCATCGACGAGATTCTTCGCGAAGTGAGCGCCGTGTAGCGTCGCGTCTGCGATGTAGTTGTCATGAACCGATGCTCCGACGATGCTGTCGACGCCCGACTGCACCTCGAGGTTGATGCCGCCGAAGGCGCGTGACCCGCGAACTTCGTTCCATGCGACTTCGGCGTTCGTCGCTGTGTTCTTCACCCAGATCGCACGCGGTGGATTGTAGAAGTAGTTTCCGATGGCCGATGCGCCCGCGGTGCCCACCGTGGTCCTGCCGATCCGAACCATCTCGCCTGATGCCGGACCGTTGATGAAGGAAGCCCCAACGACACGCACGCCGTTGTTCGTCGCGTCAAAGGAGCCGACGTTGACGAACTGCATGTTGGCGATGACGTAGTGGTGCCGGCTATCGCCTGAGAGAAAGATCGTCTGCCTGGTGTCGTCCTGCGCTGCCGCGCCGATCTTGGGCAATGCGCCAGGGTGCCCGACGTACGCCACCGGAGTGCTCGCGGTGCCCGCGGCGGCGTTCGTGTTGGTGAGCAGGAGCGCGCTGTTGTGCAGCGAGACTTCGGTCGATGGGTCGAGCTCAGTGATGGTTTGCCCGTCGAGCCGCCCCTTCACGTAGACGACGTCACCGGCTGCCACGCTCGGGAGCTTCGCGTCATATAGATGTTGCCACGGTGTCGCGGCGCTGCCGTTGCCGGCGACGCCTGCGTTGACGTCGACGAACCAAAGGCTCCCGGCGCGTACGGTGAACGAGACGGCGTTGCTCGGCTTGCCGTTGACGATGACGCGCACCTCTTGCGTGCCGGAGGGCACCAGTGGGCCTGGTTGCACGACGATTCGTTCGATACCTCGGGCGAAGAAGCGAGTGTCAGGCGTGGTGCCGGGGTCGCTCGGATTCCATTGCGTGTATTGGGCGACCTCGACGCCGCCGATCGTCACCTTCGACGTGCCACGCACGGCTCCAAAGCGAAGGCCGTAGATCGTCAAGTACACCCCAGCTTTGTCTACACCGCCGACGTTGGGCCCCGACTGCAGGTCGGTGAAGAAGATCACGGGGCCATCCTTGTCTAAGCTCGCGGTCGCGCAAGCCTGTGTCGGCATCGCGGCGCAGGCGCGGGTCGGCGAGCAATAAGAGGACTCGCAATCGCTAGAGAGCACGCAGCTCTTGGTGTTTGCACACTTTGCGGCGCAGATCCCGCCGCAATCGGTGTCAGCCTCGTCGGCATCCTTCATTTCATTCGTGCACGGCGTCACGACGATCGCGGCTGCGCATTTGTTGGTCGCGCAGCTTCCGGAGGCGCAGTCTTCCGCTCCGACGCAATCCTGTCCGACGGCGCACTTCGCGTTGCAGCTCCCCCCACAATCGATGGCGCTCTCATCGCCGGAGACTTCGCCGTCCGAGCATGTGTCCGGATCAATCGGCATCTCGCATTCGCCGGTGACGCATTCGGGCGATGGCTCCGCCGGCGGTACGACTTCGATCTTCCACACGATGCAAGCAGGCATAAGCAGCGCTACGAGCGCGCGGCGCGTGATCACTTGGGCCTCCGATGCACGAGTCCATCGATCGCGCCGGCGATCACGTCTGCGCCGAGCGCGCACACCGCGACGAGATTCACGATCTGCAGCGTTTGCGCTCGGCGGGCGGAGGCTTGGTCGACATAGCGACCGTCAGGCGCTCGACCCTGATACGCCATGGCAAAAGTGGTCGTCTGCAGCACGAGCAGAAGCACCTGACTCGTGAGAAAGAACGCGCCGACGCCGTAGCGTTTCTCGGCAAACTGACCGATCCCAAAGGGCAGAATCGCGAGCGCCGGGTGAACAGGGGCGGGCGTTGGCGCGGGCAGCGCAAGCTCAACCGGTTTGCTGGATGACATCGGCGCCGATGCAGGGCTCGACACGCCTATCGGCGCCGTCTCGCGGATCTCGCCAACGGAAGCGAAGAAGCGCACCGAGACTCGGCCGTGATCGTGCGTTCGTACCGCCAGCCTCGCAACGCGCGTCGCGAGCACCGCCGAGTAGCCCGGACATGCTCGCTCCTTCTCTTCGATATGAAGGAGACACTCGGCTTCGGGCGAGTGGGGCTCGAGCTTGGCAGTGATCGCCGCGTTGGTTGGCGTAACGAACACCCGCGAGGCGAACGGCTGGTAGTAGTCCTTTTTGACGAGGAGCCAGTGCCATCCGGCGGGGAGCGATGCGATCGTGAGCGGCGTCTGCCCATCGATGCGCTTGCCGTCTACC
>JBIKMD010000641.1:0-3985 GCA_044359465.1 Myxococcota bacterium | reverse complement strand
GCGCGGCCTTCAAAGACATGGCGCCTGCGCAAGTGGTTCCGCTCACCAAGAAAAAAGGAAACACAGATCCTCGCATTGTGACGCAGGCGGCAAAAAAACCGAACAGCGATCAATGGGGCATGGGCCAACTGCCGCGTGGTCCGATGATCGAGACCATTGACGACGTAAACTCTGACGCGGCGAGCTTCACGCGTGGCGAGATCATTTTGATTGTCATCGCCATCGCAATCGCGATGGCGTTCGTGGCGGGTGTCTATATCTATACGAGCAAGAGCGGCGCCCCCTGAGACTCGCAGCGCTGCGCACTTGCGCGGAATCACACCGACAAATGGCCTTTAGGCAGGCAAAGGCCGCTTTATTCGAATGACGATGCCCCCTGGGCTCGTGATAACGAATCACGGTGTTTTCAAAACGTGTAGCCATGATCGCGCTCTTTCTCGTTGGCTGTGGAAGCACGACTAGCGAACCCCTACCCTCGTTTGTCCCAACGGACCTTGCGCCAGGTGACGCCAGCGACGAATCGTCAACGTCGCCACCCGATGATCCAAAACCACCGGAAGACACGCCTCCCGTGGTTGTCGTCCCGCCGGGACCAAGCGGTTCCACCGGCGCTACAGGCCCGCGGCTACCCGCAGCTCCAAGCGCGGACGTGCGCTACGGAGAGCGCGGTGAGGACGTGGGCCGTTTGCAGCTCTGGCTGAAGATTCAAACGTCTGAGCGCTTGGACGAAGATGGGAAATTTGGTCCGCGTACCAAAGCGCTTCTTGCGACCTACCAAACGAGCGCCGGCCTGCCGGTGAAGGATTCTGCGGACGCCCTGCTACGTGCGCAACTCGCGTCAGACGTGGCCGTCACGGCAGCGAACATGCAGCGCTATGGAACAAACGTCGCACTCGGCGTGCCGCCGCTCAGCGTCCTCGCGCAAAACCTAAACAACCTCCAGGTTGTTCCTGGTGAAGGAGACAAAACGGGTTACTACGCCGCTGGTGATCGGACGGGGTTTGCGTACGGCGATGGCGCTGAAAGCACCGGCATCACTCAGGGATCACCCGCGCACATGGAGTGGATCGCGGGCGACGTGCTGAGTCCGTCAGAGATTCGGGTCATCGGCACCATCAGCCGCAATGAAGGGCCTTTTGATGCCGTTAACTCCTACGACGCAGGGTATTACACCTGGGGAGCGTATCAGTTGATCGGTGCCTATCGGACCTACGCATACAAGCCGAGCTCTGACGAGTTGGCACAAGGACTCGCCGTGCAGAAAGAGCTCGATCCCGTGTCTTTCGCCGAGTGCTTTCAAAGCTACGGTTTCGACGTCGCGTACGTGATGAAACCAGACGGCACACTCGACCAACGCTCTGTTGACATGACGCTAACGCGGCCAAACGGCACCGTGCTTCATGGCGAAGCGGTCTGGATCGCCACGGGCACCGAGACAAAGTTAAACCAAATCTTCATCAACGCCGGCCGAGACCTACGCATTCAACGCACGCACCTACTCAGCGCTAAAGCGATCCACTTCGATGTGATTGCCCTGCCCTTGCAGACGGGACTGCCCTTGGTGGGAGCGTACTTCACGAGCGAGCGTTTGCTCGCGGGCTTTTTGGACATGGAGCTAAACCGCGGACGCACAGGCGCACGAAATACGTTTTGGGCATCTGTCCAAGCCGTGATTGCCCAACACCCCGGGCTCGACCCCAAGAATCCGGCCGCTTGGCCCGTGAGCGAGCGTAAACAACTAGAGCTCGACATTTTTACAGAAGCGCTCGCTCGCGCTCCGTCGCAGCGCTACCGAGATCGCCTCGCCCGCGTAGGAACGAGTGTGTTTTTGTCTGATGAGCCCGGCTCGTACGTTGGCACGCCGTGACATTCGATCACCTGACGCTCCCCGAGTGTCGGTAGCGAGACCTAGAGCTCGAGCTGCAGCTCTTTGAGCTTCTTCAGACGATCACGAAGCTGCGCCGCCTTCTCGAACTCCAGATTTTCAGCCGCAGCCATCATCTGCTTGCGCAATTGCTCGATGAGCTTAGGCAAGTTGCCTTCATGCGCCGCTTCCAGATCATCCGCCGACACTTTGGCCACCGTTTCTTCTTCCTTCCGGTGGGTGCGAACCTCCATGATCTTCTTCTTGATCGTGGTGGGCGTGATGTTGTGGGCCGTGTTGTACGCGAGTTGTTTCTCGCGGCGACGGTCTGTTTCGCTGAGCGCTAGCTTGATCGAAGTTGTCATTGTGTCTGCGTAGAGAATGACGCGTCCGTTGGCATTGCGTGCCGCGCGGCCAATCGTCTGGACGAGCGACGAGACCGAGCGAAGAAAGCCCTCTTTGTCGGCGTCCATGATCGTCACGAGCGACACTTCTGGAATATCGAGACCTTCCCGCAGCAAGTTGATGCCGACGAGCACATCGTACTCTCCGAGACGCAGCGAGCGAATCAGCTCAATGCGTTCGAGTGTGTCGATGTCTGAGTGCATGTAGCGAACGCGAATACCTGCTTCCGCGTAGTACTCGGTGAGGTCCTCCGACATACGTTTGGTGAGCGTGGTCACCAGCACGCGCTCTTTCTTCTCAACCGTTTTGCGAATCTCCGCCATGCAGTCGTCGACTTGGTTCTTGGCAGGACGCACCTCGACCTGGGGATCCAAAAGCCCTGTTGGTCTGACGATCTGCTCGACAACCACACCTTTGGTGCGCTCGATCTCGAGTTTGGCAGGCGTCGCGCTGACGTAGATGACCTGTTTTGACAGTGCGTCGAACTCTTCGGACTGCAGTGGCCTGTTGTCCAGCGCGCTCGGCAACCGGAAGCCAAAGTCGACGAGTGTGCTCTTGCGGGCACGGTCGCCTTTGTACATGGCGCCAATCTGCGGAATCGTCTGATGGCTCTCGTCGATGATGAGCAGGTAGTTCTTGGGGAAGTAGTCGAGCAGGGTTGGCGGCGCCTGTCCTGGCGCACGGCCGGTCAAATGCCGCGAGTAGTTCTCGATGCCCGCACAACGCCCGGTCGACTCCATCATTTCCAAGTCAAACATGGTGCGTTGTTCAATGCGCTGCGCTTCGATCAGCCGATTCTGGGCCTTGAGCTCGGCAATGCGCAGCGCGAGCTCATCGCGAATGCCGGTGAGCGACGCTCGTCGTCGCTCGGGTGTGACCAAGTAGTGACTAGAGGGATAAATCGCGACCTTCTCGAGCGTGCCGATGGCTTTTCCGCGCAGCGGATCAATCTCTTGAATGCGCTCGATGGTGTCGCCAAACATCTCGATGCGCACGGCCTTTGCTTCTTCGTAGGCGGGAAAAACCTCAATAGTATCGCCTCGTACGCGAAAGGTCCCACGGTGGAAGTCGTGATCGTTTCGCTCGTATTGAATGTCGACGAGCTTGCGCAGCAACACCTCGCGCTGGATCTCTTGGCCCACTTCGATGGGTAGGAGCATGTCGTAGTAGGCTTCGGCGGATCC
Source organism: Myxococcota bacterium (assembly GCA_044359465.1). Lineage (GTDB taxonomy): Bacteria > Myxococcota > JADLHZ01 > JADLHZ01 > JADLHZ01 > JADLHZ01. The sequence goes on along the minus strand of JBIKMD010000641.1, from coordinate 532 downwards.
GAGACCGTAGATGCACGAAACGCTCGCCACGATGATCACATCATTACGTTCGAGCAGCGAACGTGTGGCCGAATGGCGCATGCGATCTATCTCGTCGTTGATGCTCGAATCCTTCTCTATGTAAGTGTCGCTCGAAGGCACATAAGCCTCCGGTTGGTAGTAGTCGTAGTAAGAAACGAAGTACTCGACGGCATTTTCTGGAAATAATTCTTTGAACTCTCCGTAGAGCTGCGCGGCGAGCGTTTTGTTGTGCGCGATGATCAACGCGGGCCTCTGAACGCGCGCGATCACATTTGCGATAGTGAACGTTTTACCGCTGCCAGTCACGCCTAGAAGGGTTTGGTACTTGTCGCCGCGCTCCACGCCACGAGCGAGTTCTTCAATCGCAAGAGGCTGATCGCCACTCGGATTCATCGTCTTCGTGATGCGAAAATTCATACCTAAAGAAATTCCTATATGAGAATTTGTTGACATTGGAGACCACGTTTCTATACTTACAACTAGGCCGTTTCACTCACCATGGAGAAATCAA
>JBIKMD010000847.1:0-3222 GCA_044359465.1 Myxococcota bacterium | reverse complement strand
GCCTTTTCGAATGGCTCCCCTTCTTTGACGACGACCTTGGTCACGCGCGACGCTCCGTTAATCCATGTTCTCTCGCTCACGCGATCGAATGGGAAAGGTTAAGGCGGCGGCGCTTATCAGGGCGATCTGAGGGCGTCAATGGACGCCGGCGGGCTTTGTGTCGGTTTGCGAGCGGTTTGCAAACCGCTAGCGGCCTCCAAAGAGGGCATCGAGCCCAAGAAGCAAGCCGGCGCCAAGACCCAGCACCGCCCCCTCATTGGATCCCGTCGCCAGGCCTTGTCTCGCAAGGGTTTCAGCCTGCTCCAATTGACGGCGGCGTGCCGCGTCACTCGGGCGCTCGCTTGGCAGCGCCAGGGCCGCTCTCAGATGCGCGCTAGCGCGGGGCGACAACGCGGCTTCAGCGGCAAAACGCGAGAGTTGCACCCGTTCGGCTGCATCCACCACCCCGTCGCCTGCGGCCGTATGTATGACCTGTTCGGCTACGGTGTCAGACACCTGAACCTGCGCGCAGACTTCTTCCTCATGGGCCCGCATGGACAGCGCCCAATTGACGGCAATGGCCGTAAGATCAGCAGACATGGTCACATCCTTCGAAACATTAGGGATTCTCTAAGTCTGTTTTCGGGCGGGGCGGTTTTGAGTTGCCTGCGATTGAAAGTGGTCGCCAGGACAAATGAGGGATACGCTTTTACTAAGGATGTCTGAAGTAGTCGAAAAACCGCATGTTCTAGTGGTAGATGACGACCGCGCCAACTGTGAGCGCCTGATGCAGCTCTTTGGCGACGAAGGTTATGACGTTGACGTCGCCTTCGACGGCCTGGTCGCCCTAGAGAAGATTCGCGAGAAAGCACCGCAAATCGTCATCCTCGACGTGATGATGCCCAAGATGAACGGCCTCGAGCTGTGCCGCATCATCAAACAATCACTCGGCGACATTTTTCTTCCGGTCATTCTCGTCACCGTCAAAGGTGACATCGATTCCAAGGTGCAAGGCCTGAAAATGGGCGCGGACGATTATCTGGCGAAACCGTACAATACCATTGAGCTGAAGGCGCGCGTCGCCTCGCTCCTCCGCATCAAAGAGCTGCAAGACCGCATCAACACCAAGAAGCGTCAGCTCGAGGATTTGTCGTTCACGGACGGCATGACCGGTCTGTACAACCACCGCTACCTGCAGCAGCGCCTCAGTGAAGAGTTCAAGCGTGCGCAGCGCTACAATGATCCGCTGAGCTGCGTGATGGTCGACCTCGATCACTTCAAGAAGATCAACGACACACTCGGCCACCAATTCGGCGACCTCGTGATCAAAGACGCGAGCGACATCCTCAAGCAGTGCGTGCGCGAGCATGACATCGTCACGCGCTACGGCGGCGACGAGTTCTTGATCATCCTGCCGCGCACCCACTTCACGGGCTCACTCACGGTGGCCGAACGCATCTGGAAAACGCTGGAAGTGCACACCTCTAGCGACGGCAAGAACCAGCGCAAGATCACCGCTTCGATTGGCATCTCCTTCTATCCGAACAAAAACGTGAGCGCGCCCGAACAGCTCATCGCCCACGCCGACGAAGCGCTCTACAAAGCCAAACGTGACGGGCGAAACAAGATTTGCCTGTATCAGCACTACAATTATTTCTATCAGCCCACTCCTGGCGGCGAGTCTTAGGATAGCGCGTGAAAGTCCTCATCATTGAAGACAGCGCCCAGATTCGTACTGAGGTGCGGCGTATTCTTGCCGACGCGAAAGTCCCCATTGAATGCGTCGAAGCTGAGAACGGCGTAGAAGCGCTCAAGGTGCTCGCGCAGGGCCCGGTCGACGTCATTTTGTGCGACGTACAAATGCCGCAGATGGATGGCTTTCAGTTCTTGCGTATGTTCCGCGCGCGCGCCGAGCACGCGCTGATCCCGGTCATTATGCTCACCGGGCGCGACAACGCAGACGAGAAGATCTTTGGGCTCGAGGTGGGCGCGAGTGACTACGTCACCAAACCGTTCGCACCAGGCGAGCTGGTCGCGCGCGTCAAAGTGCAGCTCAAGCTCAAATCGCTGCAAGACGAGCTGAAGTCTGCCAACGAGCAGCTCAAGATCTTGTCGCTCACGGACCATCTCACCGGCCTGTTCAACCGCCGGCATTTCAGCGAGCTCCTCGCGAGCGAGCTCAAACGCAGTGAGCGCTACAAACATCCGCTGAGTCTCGCCATGCTCGACATCGATCACTTCAAACAAGTGAACGACAAACATGGCCACACCGCCGGTGATCTGGTGCTCTCGGACTTTGCCGCGCACCTGAAACAATCGTTTCGAACCACGGATTCTGTCGCGCGCTACGGCGGTGAAGAGTTCGTAGTGCTCTTGCCACACACGAGCGGCGCAGACGCATTCAAGGCAATGGAGAAGATTCGCGCCTCATTAGCGAACATGAGCCTCGGTTTGCTGCCAAAGGGCGGCGCGTCCTTCTCTTCGGGCATTGCGACCTTCCCTTCCGCCGCAGTCGACGGCCCGGACACGCTGATTAGCGCCGCAGATCAAGCGCTCTACCGCGCCAAAGCCGAGGGGCGAAACAGAGTGATCCTCGCCGCCTGAGCGTCGCGCCCTTCAACCAAGTCTCGGCACGTTCGTCGAAGCCGACCGCATAAAAAAGCCTGCTTTCCGAATCTACTAAGAACCGGCAAGCGTCTCTTTCATCGCCGGCGCGCAAGGCGTTGGCGTGCGCGACGGAAGCGCTCATTTATCATGTAAACCTAATGCTGTGCATGTTGTGGAAATGTCGTGCAATTCCACAACAACATGTTAAAACGAACGGGTGGCATTCGACAGGTCGTTACAACCTCCCAAACGTTCGTTCTTTCTGTTTGGGCCTCGCGGGGTTGGGAAAAGCACTTGGCTGAAGCACCATTTCGGCGACTCACCCTACGTCGATCTCTTGGATTCAGAGACCTTCCTGCGGCTCGCCAAATCACCGCGAGAGCTTGCCGACATAGTAGGCGCTAAGGCGCGACGCGGGGGCTGGGTCTGCATCGACGAGGTACAAAAGGTGCCGGCAGTCTTGGATGAGGTGCATCGTCTCATTGAAGACCGCGGCTACCGTTTTGCTCTGACGGGTTCTTCTGCAAGAAAGCTGCGGCGCGGCGGCGCGAATCTGCTTGGTGGGCGTGCCATCACACTCAGCATGGGTCAGCTAAGTCTTGCTGAGCTCACACCAACGCAACAAGTAGGTTCGCT